>NZ_VIGS01000002.1:0-97004 GCF_006704135.1 Micrococcus sp. R8502A1 | reverse complement strand
CCACGGTCTCCCCCGTCGGACGGACCCCACCGGAACCGTCCAACTCCATCCGGCGCATCCGCAGGCCGTCCACCCGGCCGTCGCCGTCCTCGTCCAGGAACTCCTCCGGGGCCTGCAGGAAATGCAGGTGCAGCCGACGCGAGGCGCTCTGCTGACGGTCCTCCTGCTCCATGAGCCAGTTCGTCAACGTGCCCACCATGGTGCGGACCTGATTGTTCTCCTCGATCGCCTTCTCCGAGGCCTCATCGAAGTCGAAGTCCTCCTCGTACAGCACGATGTCCACATCCCGGGAGTGCGCCAGCTCCCGCAGCTCCAGCGGGGTGAACTTCACCTGCGCCGGCCCGCGCCGACCGAACACGTGCACGTCCGTGACCGGGGAGGCGGCCAGGTCCCGGTACACGTTGTCCGGGATCTCGGTGGGCAACAGGTCCTCGGCATGCTTGGACAGGATCCGGGCCACATCCAGGGCCACGTTCCCGTTGCCGATCACCGCCACCTGCGTGGCCTCCAACGGCCAATGCCGCGGCACATCCGGGTGCCCGTCATACCAGGACGCGAAGTCCGCGCCACCGAACGAGCCGGCCAACTCCACCCCCGGCACGTCCAGGGCAGCGTCCCGCACCGCACCGGTGGAGAACACGATCGCGTCGTAATGCCGACGCAGATCCGCCAGGCTCAGGTCCGTGCCGTAGTCCACATTCCCCAGGAAACGGATGTCCCCGCGGTCCATGACCTTGTGCAGCGCGGTGACGATGCCCTTGATGCGCGGATGGTCCGGGGCCACCCCGTAGCGGATCAGGCCGAACGGGGCCGGGTACCGGTCGAACAGGTCGATGCTGACACGGAAGTCCCGTTCCTCCTTGGTCAGGATGTCCGCCGTGTACACCCCGGCGGGTCCGGCACCGATGATGGCGATGCGCAACGGGCGGTCAGGCCTCGAGGGGGTCAGGGTCATGCTCGTGCTCCTTCGGAGGTCGGGTTCAGGGTCAAGATCGGGGCAGGGACACCGGCTGCAGGCGCGCCGGTGGCGTAGGGGCTCAGGCGCACGACGTCGCCCACGACGATCACGGCGGGGTTCTCCACACCGACGGCGGCCGCCTGCGCGGCGATGGTCTCCACCGTGCCCACGGTGACCCGCTGGTCCGGCATCCAGCCGCGCTCGATGATCGCCACGGGCGTCGCGCCGTCGAGGCCGCGCTCCGTCAGTCGGCGCGCGGTGTCCGCGAGCCGGCGCACGCCCATCAGCAGGACGAGCGTGTGGTCGGCCCGGGTGGGCACTTCGGCCAGCTCTTCGTGGCCGGTCACCAGCGTGAAGCCGGTGGCGACGCCGCGATGGGTGACCGGGATCCCCGCGGCGGCGGGCACCGAGACGGCGCTCGTGACACCGGGGACCACCTCGACGTCGACGCCATGGGCGCGGCAGTGCGCTGCCTCCTCGCCGCCGCGGCCGAGCACGTACGGGTCGCCGCCCTTGAGCCGGACGACGAGGCGGCCGGCCCGGGCCTCCCGGACCAGGACGGCGTTGATCTCGTCCTGCGTGGCCAGGTGGTTCCCGGGGGCCTTGCCGACCTCGATCACGGGCACCGCCGGGTCCAGCTCGGCCAGGAGGGCGCGCGGGCCCAGCCGGTCGGCGACCACCACGTCGGCCTCCGCGAGCAGCTGTCGGCCGCGCACGGTGATGAGCCCGGAGTCGCCGGGGCCGCCGCCGACGAGGGCCACGCGGCCGGGCTCGGCGGACGCGCGCCGCCGGCGCAGCGGCAGCCGCCCCGTCGACAGGGCGAGGGTGATCGCATCCTTCAGGGCGCGGGCGCGGCGAGGGTCTCCCCCGGCGTTGACGGCCACGGTCACGTCCCCGGCCCGGACGACGGCGGGCGTCCAGGCGGCGGAGGACTCGGCATCGGAGGCGTCGACGCACCAGACGCGGCGGGCCTCGGCGTCGGAGGCCACGGCCCCGTCCACGGCCCGGTCGCCGGTGGCGGTCTGGGCGAACCAGACCCCGTCGAGGTCGGACGGGCGGTAGGGGCGGCGGTGCAGGGTGATCAGGCCGGCCGCCGCGAGCCGCTCCACCTCCTCCCCCGGCTCCGGGGCCACCACGGTGACGAGCGCGCCGGCGTCGAGGAGGGCGCCCATGCGGCGGCCGGCCACGCGCCCGCCGCCCACCATCAGGACGGGCCGGCCGAGCAGACGCAGGGAGGTGGGGTACAGATCGGACGCGGTCATCGCGTGCTCCCTTCCAGCAGCCCCCGGCGGCGCAGCATGCGCCGCTCGACGGGGCCGAATACGGCCAGTTCGACGAGGACGCCGACGGCCAGGATGGTCAGGACGGCGCAGAGGACGACGGCGAGGTCGGACGCGGCACGTCCCTCGTGGAGCAGGGTCCCGAGTCCCACGCCCATGGGCCCGCCGACGGCGATGATCTCGGCGGCCATGAGGCCTCGCCACGCGAAGGCCCAGCCCTGGCGCAGGCCGGAGACGAAGGCGGGCAGGGCGGCCGGGAGGACCACCAGCAGGGCGGTCTCGAGACGCGAGGCGCCCAGCACCCGGGCCGCGCGACGCAGCTGCGGCGGCACCTGGTCCGTGCCGGTGGTGAGGCCGGCGACCACGGCGGGGACGGCGCCGGTGAGCATCACGAAGTACGCGGTGGCGTCGCTGAGGCCGAACCACAGCACCGCGAGCGGCACCCAGGCCACGTTCGGCAGCACCATCAGGGCCGTGAGCAGCGGGCCGAACGCCCGCCGCAGGACGCTGACCTGTCCGAGCACCAGGCCCAGCCCGACGCCGACGACCACGGCGAGTGCGAAGCCGACGACGGCGCGGCCCACCGACGTCGCCACTGCCTGCTGGACGAGGCCCTGGGCCCACAGCGTCCCGAAGGCCCCGACGACGTCGCCGGGACCGGTGATCGGCTCACCGCGCGCACCGGCCAGCCACGCGAAGGCCTGCCAGATCGCCACGAGCAGGACGACGGCGGCCACCGGGAGCAGGACCCGGCTCCAGTCCCACCCGGCCAGACCCGTCCGACGGGTCGAGTCGACGGCCTGGAGCGCGTCGAGGCCGCTGTCGAGCTCGCGCAGCTCGTCGTCGGTGGCGGCCCCCGGCGCGCGGCCGGGGGCGTCGAGGGTGGGGGTGTCAGTGCGCATGGCGACGGATCTCCTGACCGAGTCGGGCGGTGATGGCGGCCGTGAGGGCGGCCGCGGCGGGCGCGTCGTGGCGGGCGGCCGCGGGCACGTCCCATTCGGCGACGACGCGACCCGGACGTGAGGACAGCAGCAGCACCCGCTGGCCGAGGCGGACGGCCTCGGCCACGTTGTGGGTGACGAACACGACCGTCCGACCGGTCTGCCGCCACACGCGCTCGAGCTCCCCATGCAGCAGGTCGCGGGTGATCGCGTCCAAGGCCGCGAACGGCTCGTCCATGAGCAGCAGGGGGCGGTCCTGGGCGAGGGCCCGGGCCAGGGCGACGCGCTGGCGCATGCCGCCGGAGAGCTGGTGGGGTCGCAGGTCGGCGGCGTCGTCGAGGTGGACGAGGCGCAGCAGCTCCCCGGCACGCTCCCGACGCTCCCCCGCGGCCACACCGGCGAAGCGGAGGGCGAGCTCGATGTTGCCGCGGGCGGTGAGCCACGGGAAGAGGGCGGCGTCCTGGAACATGAACGCGGCCCCCTCCCGGGGGGTCTTGACGACGCCCGCGGTGGGCGCCTCGAGCCGGGCGACGAGGTTCAGCAGGGTGGACTTGCCGCACCCGGACGCACCGAGCAGGCAGACGAACTCGCCCGGCTCGATCCGCACGGAGACGTCCTCCAGCACGGGCGTGGGCCCGCCGAAGCTCTTGCCCACGTCCTCCATCACCACCGTCATGACCGCTCCCGTCGCGCCGTCGTCATCCGGATCAGGCCTCGTCGCCGCCGCGCACCATGCCGGCGGCGAGCGTGGCCCCGTCGTGGGGGTCGATCACGAGGAACGCCCCGGTGCGCCGATGCACGGCGTAGGGCTCCACGGGCAGCGGCGCGGCCAGGTGCAGGCGCACCTGTCCGATGTCGTTGAGCCCGAGGGTCTCGGCCGGGTCGAGCCGCAGGGTGTCGAGGTCGAGCCGACCGGCCACCTCCTGGACGAGCGCCCGGACGACGGCGGTGCCGTGCTTGACGAGGACCTGCTGCCCGACGCGCAGCGGTGCGGCGGAGAGCCAGCACAGCGCGGCGGCCACCTCCGCGGTGGGGCGCGGGGCGGTGTCCGCGGCGGCGATCGTGTCCCCGCGGGCCACGTCCACCTCGTCGGCCAGGCGCAGGACCACCGACTGCGGGGAGGAGGCCTCCTCGAGGGATTCCCCGGCGGCGTCCACGCCCACCACGGTGGTGGTGCGCGCCGGCTGCCCCGGGGTGAGGACGGCGACGGCGTCCCCGGGCCGGACGGTGCCCGCGACCACCTGCCCGGCGTAGCCGCGGTAGTCGCGGAACACCTCGGGGTCGAGGCCGGGGGCCAGGGCGCCCTGGGGGCGCACCACGAGCTGCACCGGGAAGCGGAAGGAGGCGGCGGCGTCGTCCTCGGCGTCCGCCCCGGGCAGGGACTCGAGCAGCTCCATGAGCGTGGGGCCGGTGTACCAGTCCGTCCGCTCGGAGCGGGTGACCACGTTGTCGCCCTGCAGGGCGGACACCGGGACGCTCACCGCGTCGGAGAGGCCGAGCTCCCGGGCCACGCGCCGGACGTCCTCGGCGATCGCGGTGAAGACCTCCTCGGCGTAGTCCACGAGATCGATCTTGTTGACGGCGACGATCACGTGCGGCACCCGCAGCAGGGCCACCACGCTGAGGTGGCGCCGGGTCTGCTCCACCACGCCCTTGCGGGCGTCCACGAGCAGCACGACCGCATCGGCCGTCGAGGCGCCCGTGACGGTGTTCCGGGTGTACTGCACGTGCCCGGGGCAGTCGGCCAGCACGAAGGTGCGCCGGTCCGTGGCGAAGTACCGGTACGCGACGTCGATCGTGATCCCCTGCTCCCGCTCGGCGCGCAGGCCGTCGGTCAGCAGCGCCAGGTCCAGCCCGCCCTCGGCACCGCCGAAGCCGCGCTCGGCGGAGGTGCGGGCCACGGCCTCGAGCTGGTCGGCCAGGACGGCCTTGGAGTCGTGCAGGAGGCGGCCCACGAGGGTGGACTTGCCGTCGTCGACCGAGCCGGCCGTGGCCAGGCGGAACAGGGTCCCGGCGGGGGCGTGCCGGTCCAGCAGTGCGGTGCTCATCAGAAGTACCCGTCCTTCTTGCGATCTTCCATGGCCGCCTCGGAGATGCGGTCGTCGGCGCGGGTGGCCCCGCGTTCGGTCAGGGTGGAGGCGGCGACCTCGAGCACGACGTCCTCGACGGTGGCGGCCTCCGAGAGGACGGCGCCGGTGCAGGACATGTCGCCCACCGTGCGGTAGCGCACCGTCCGCGTGGTGACCTCCTCGCCCTCGGCCGGGCGGGAGTGCTCCCCCACGGCGCGCCACATGCCGTCGCGGCGGAAGACCTCCCGCTCGTGCGCGTAGTAGATGGAGGGCAGCTCGATGCCCTCGCGGGCGATGTACCGCCACACGTCCAGCTCGGTCCAGTTGCTGATGGGGAACGCGCGGACGTGCTGGCCGGGGGTGTGACGGCCGTTGTAGAGGTTCCACAGCTCGGGGCGCTGGTTGCGCGGGTCCCACTGGCCGAACGCGTCCCGCAGGCTGATGATCCGCTCCTTGGCCCGCGCCTTGTCCTCGTCACGGCGGCCTCCCCCGAAGACGGCGTCGAACCGGTTGGTCCGGATCGTGTCCAGCAGGGGGGTGGTCTGCAGGGTGTTGCGGGTGCCGTCGGCGCGCTCACGCAGCTCGCCGCGGTCGATGTACTCCTGCACGGAGCCCACCACGAGCCGCAGGCCGAGCCGCTCCACCGTGCGGTCGCGGAACTCGAGGACCTCGGGGAAGTTGTGGCCGGTGTCCACGTGGACCACCGGGAAGGGGATCCTCCCCGGCCAGAAGGCCTTCGCGGCCAGGTGGAGCATCACCACGGAGTCCTTGCCGCCCGAGAAGAGCATGGCGGGGCGCTCGAACTCGGCCACCACCTCGCGGATGATGTGGATCGCCTCGGCCTCCAGGGCGTCCTGGACGTCGGGCCCGGCGGGGCTCACGGTCCCCGGGTCGGGGGCATGGGTGAGGGTCATCGTGTCTCCTTGGTCTGTCTCGGGTGCGGCGCTCAGACGTGGATGCCGCACTCGGTCTTCGCGGTCCCGGCCCAGCGCCCGGCACGGGGGTCCTCCCCGGGGGCGACGGGGCGGGTGCAGGGGCGGCAGCCGATCGAGGGGTAGCCGTTCTGCAGGAGCAGGTTCACGGGCACGTCGTGGTCCGTGGCGTAGCCGACCAGGTCGTCGAAGCTCCACGGGGCGACGGGGTTGACCTTGACCATGCCGTGGGCCTCGTCCCAGCCCACCAGCGGGGTGTTCGTGCGCGTCGGCGCCTCGTCCCGGCGGACGCCGGTGAACCACAGGTCGTATCCGGCCAGCGCCCGGTTGAGGGGCTCGACCTTGCGCATCGCGCAGCACAGCCCCGGGTCGCGGGCGAACAGGTCCTTGCCGTGGCGCTCGTCCTGCTCGGCCACGGTCAGCTCCGGGAGCACGTCCACCACGGTGACGGCGAGGCGGCGGGCCACCTCGTCGCGCGTCGCGAGCGTCTCGGTGAAGTGGTAGCCGGTGTCCAGGAAGAGGACGTCCACGCCGGGCATCCGCTGCGCCACCAGGTGCGGCAGGACGGCGTCGGCCATGGAGCAGGCCACGGCCGCCCGGCGGAGGTCCACATGGCGGGCGGCCCAGTCGACCACCGCCTCGGCGGGGGCGTCCCAGCCGAGCTCGGCGGCGCCGGACTCCGCGAGCGCCTGCAGGCGCTCGAGGTCCTCGGTCGGACGGGTGGGGGGAACGGTGCTCATCGGAGGGCCTCCTCGTCGACTCGGTGCGCCCACCGGGCGAAGGTCTCGCCCGGCTCACGCTGCTCGTCGTACCGGCGGACGACGCGCTCGACGTAGTCGACCAGCCCGTCCGCGCGGACCTTCAAGCCGCGGACGCTGCGTCCGAGGCCGGCCTCGGCGCGGTCCACGGAGGCCAGCCCGCCGCCCAGGTGAACCTGGAAGCCGGGCGTCTGGCCGCCGTCGTCGTCCGGGAGCAGCTGGCCCTTCAGGCCGATGTCCGCGGTCTGGATGCGGGCGCAGGAGTTGGGGCAGCCGTTCACATGCAGGCTCAGCCGCTCGGGGAGGCGGTCGGCGAGGTCGGCCAGGCGCTCCTCGAGCTGGGCGATCGCGGCGGTGGCGGTGTCCTTCGTGTCCACGATGGCGAGCTTGCAGAACTCCAGGCCCGTGCAGGCGATGGTGGAGCGGCGGAATACGGACGGCTCCGGGTCCAGTCCCAGCTCCTTCAAGCCGGCCACGACGGCGTCCACCCGGTCCCGCTCCACGTCCAGCACCACGATCTTCTGGTGGGGGGTGGTGCGCAGCCGCGTGGAGCCGTGGGCCTCGAGCAGGTCCGCGAGGGCGGTGAGGGTGGTGCCGCTGGAGCGGCCGACGACGGGAGCGGCGCCGATGTAGAAGCGGCCGTCCTTCTGCTCGTGGACCCCCACGTGGTCGCCGGGACGGGTGGGCGGGGCCGGGGCGGGTCCGTCGGGCAGGGCGTAGCCGAGGTACTCCTCCTCCAGCACGGTGCGGAACCTCTCCGGCCCCCAGTCCTCGAGCAGGTACTTCATGCGGGCCTTGTTGCGCAGGCGCCGGTAGCCGTAGTCACGGAAGATGCTCACGACGGCGTGCCACACCTCGGGGGCGCGCTCGGCCGAGACGAAGGCACCGATCCGGTCGGCCAGGCGGGCCTTCGTGGACAGGCCGCCGCCGACCCACAGGTCGTAACCGGGGCCCAGCTCGGGGTGCACCACGCCGATCAGGGAGACGTCGTTGATCTCGTGGACCACGTCCTGGGAGGGGTGTCCGGTGATGGCGGTCTTGAACTTGCGGGGCAGGTTGGAGATCTCGAGGTCGCCGATCCAGCGGTCCGCGATCTCCCGGATCACGGGCGTGGGGTCGATGATCTCGTCCGCGGCGATCCCGGCCACCGGTGAGCCGAGGATCACGCGCGGCACGTCGCCGCAGGCCTCGGTGGTGGACAGGCCCACGGACTCCAGGCGCCGCCAGATCTCGGGGACGTCCTCGACGCGGATCCAGTGCAGCTGGACGTTCTGCCGGTCGGTGATGTCCGCGGTGTCACGGCCGAAGTCGGTGGAGATCCCGCCGATCACGCGCAGCTGCTCGGTGGTGAGGTCGCCGCCGTCGATGCGCACGCGCAGCATGAAGTAGCGGTCCTCGAGTTCGTGGGGCTCCAGGGTGGCGGTCTTGCCGCCGTCGATCCCCTGCCGACGCTGGGTGTACAGGCCCCACCAGCGGAAGCGGCCGTGCAGGTCGTCCGAGGGGATCGAGTCGAAGCCCTCGTGGGCGTAGACCTGCTCGATGCGCTCGCGGACGTTCAGGCCGTCGTCCTGCTGCTTGAACTCCTCGTTGTGGTTCAGGGGGGCGGTCCCGTCCACCTTCCACTGGCCGTGCGGCTTGGCGGAGGGACGGCGCGGAGTGCGCGCCGGCCTCGACGTCTCGTTCACCTGGGTCATGGCCGCCACGCTAGGAACCCGGCATGCCGGCCCCAAGATCGTCGACGCGGTTCGTCACGTTCCCGGGGCCGGGCCGCGGCGGGGACCCGGTCCGGCCCCGGTCGTGTGACGGACGGCTCAGCGGCCTCCGGCGGCTCCCCTCGGGGCCTCTACGAGGGCGGACCGCAGCCGGTCCAGGGCGATCCGCGCCACCAGCGGATGCGGCAGCAGGGGGTCGGTGACCGCGTCCGCGCCGGCCTCGCCGAGCCGGTCGTGGAAGTACCCGGGGGCCAGCAGGTGGGCGGCCACCACGGCGCGACGGCCGGCGGCGTGCACCCGGGCGACGGCGTCGGGCACACGGGGGGTCGCCGCCGCCCCGAACGCCGCGGTCACGGGCAGTCCCGTGGCCCGGGCCAGGGCCCCGGCCAGGGCGTGCACCTGGGCCTGGCCGTCCGCGGCGCGGGTGCCGGCCGCCGCCAGGATGACGTCCGATGTCGCGGCCTCACCGGCCGGCACCGCCCGGGCCACCCGCTCGGCCAGAACGGTCACCAGGCGCGGCTCGACGTCGTCCCCGGCCCCGGCCAGCGGTGCGGCGGCGATCGTGCCGGGTCGGGCGGCTGCGGCGTGGTGGATGTCGTGGTGGACGTGATGGCCCAGGGACAGCAGCAGCGGCACGATCACGGCCGGCTCCCCCGGGGGCAGGGCCGCCACGACCTCGTCGAGGGAGGGGCTCTGCACGTCCACGTAGGCCTCGTGGACCTGGGCGCCCGGCCCCTCGGCGGCCAGGAGGGCCGCCAGGTCGGCACGGAGGCCGTCGATCACGTCGCGGCCGGCCGCGTCGTGCGTGCCGTGGGCGCAGGCGATCACGTGCAGCACGGGCGCGCTCATGCCGAGCCCACCGCGTCGGCCCACACGTTCTGCGGCCCGCCGCTCACCGGCGGATCACCTTGTGCTGGGCGGCCTGGGCGACCGGCCGCATCACGATCTGATCCAGGTTCACGTGGTGGGGCAGCTCGACGGCGTGGACGCACACCTCGGCGACGTCCTCGGCGGTGAGCGGCTTCTCCACGCCCGCATACACGGCGTCCGCGGCGGACTGGTCGCCGCCCAGGCGGTTGCGGGAGAACTCCTCGGTGTGGACCATGCCCGGCAGCACCTCGATCACCCGCACGTTGTGCTCGGCCTCCTCCAGGCGCAGCGCGCCGGTGAGCCCGTGCTGGCCCATCTTCGCGGCGTTGTAGCCGGCGCCGCCCTCGTAGGCGGTGACGGCGGCGGTCGAGGTCAGGTTGAGCACGGTGCCCTCGCCGTGGGCGCGGAGCATGGGCAGGAACGCCTGGCACATCGTGAGGGTGCCGAGCACGTTGACGCGGTACATCCACTCCCAGTCGGCGCGGTCGCCGTCGCCCACCGCGTCCGTGCCGAGCGCGCCGCCGGCGATGTTGACGAGGGTGTCGGCGCCGCCGTCGGCCTCGACGCGCGAGGCCAGCGCGGCGACGGCGGCCTCGTCCGTGACGTCCAGGGCGGCGGGGACGACGTCGCCGCTCACGCCCTCGGCCCGGGCGTCGGCAGCGAGGGTCTCGAGGCGCTCGGCCCGGCGGCCGACGGCGTACACGCGCCAGCCGCGGCGGGCGAGCTCGAGGGCCGTGGCGCGGCCGATGCCGCTCGTGGCCCCCGTCACGACGGCGGCGCGGGCGGGGTTCTTCGCAGGTTCATGGGTGTGGCTCACGCCTCCGACCGTAGCCGAGCCGCGCCGTTCGGAGCACCGCCCGGGTCGCCTCCGCCAGGCCGACCGACTGAAAGGGCGGGACGTCCCGGGCGTCGTCGCAGGCCCGGCCCGCCGCCCCGGTCATGGGAGGATGGCGGGCATGGCTGAGAACCCGCAGGGCACAGACACGCCCATCGACGCATCGACCCCGTCCACCCCCGCCGCCGGCGCCGTGGCCGTGCCGGACAAGCCGGCCCTCGAGGGCCTCGAGGAGAAGCTGACCGCCCGCTGGGCCGACGAGCGCACCTACGCGTTCGACACACAGACCACCCGCGAGCAGGTCTACTCGATCGACACGCCCCCGCCGACCGCCTCCGGCTCGCTCCACGTGGGCCACGTCTTCTCCTACACGCAGACCGACGTGCTCGCCCGCTACCAGCGCATGAACGGCAAGAACGTGTTCTACCCGATGGGCTGGGACGACAACGGCCTGCCCACCGAGCGCCGTGTGCAGAACTACTACGGCGTCCGCTGCGACCCCGCCAAGCCGTACGTGGAGGGCTACCGCCCGCCGGAGAAGCCGGCGAAGAACCAGCGCGACTGGGACGTGATCTCCCGCAAGAACTTCATCGAGCTCTGCGAGGAGCTCGCCGTCGAGGACGAGAAGGTCTTCGAGGACCTCTTCACCCGCCTCGGCCTGTCCGTCGACTGGGACATGACCTACCGGACCATCGACGACGTCTCCCGCGCCGTCTCCCAGCGCGCCTTCCTGGCCGGCATCGCCTCGGGCGACGCCTACCTGGCCGAGGCCCCCACCATGTGGGACGTGACCTTCCGCACCGCCGTGGCCCAGGCCGAGCTCGAGGACCGCGAGGTCCCCGGCGCCTACCACCGCTACGCCTTCACCGCTGCGGACGGCGAGCAGGTCTTCATCGAGACCACCCGCCCCGAGCTGCTGGCCTCCTGCTCCGGCCTGGTCGCCCACCCGGACGACGAGCGCTACCAGCACCTGTTCGGCACGACCGTCACCTCCCCGCTGTACGGCGTCGAGGTCGAGGTCTTCCCGCACCCGCTGGCCAAGCCGGACAAGGGCTCCGGCATCGCCATGGTCTGCACCTTCGGCGACCTCAACGACGTCACCTGGTGGCGCGAGCTGCAGCTGCCGACCCGCACCCTGATCGGCCGTGACGGCCGCTTCGCCGCCGACACCCCCGAGTGGATCACCACGGACGCCGGCCGACAGGCCTATGCGGACACCGTGGCCGGCAAGACCATGTTCTCCGCCAAGCAGGGTGTGGTGGACGCCCTCACCGCGGCCGGCCTGCTGGACGGAGAGCCGAAGAAGATCATGCACGCCGTGAACTTCTACGAGAAGGGCGACAAGCCGCTCGAGGTCGTCACCTCCCGCCAGTGGTACATCCGCAACGGCGGCCGCGACGCCGACCGCCGCGCGGAGCTGATCGAGCGCGGCCGCGAGCTCTCCTGGCACCCGGAGCACATGCGCCACCGCTACGAGAACTGGGTCGAGGGCCTCAACGGTGACTGGCTCGTCTCCCGCCAGCGCTTCTTCGGGGTGCCGATCCCGGTCTGGTACCCGCTGGACGCGGAGGGTGAGCCCGACTATGAGAACCCGATCCTCCCGGCCGACGAGCAGCTCCCCGTGGACCCGGCCGCCGAGGCCGCCCCGGGCTACTCCGAGGACCAGCGCGACGTCCCCGGCGGCTTCACCGGCGACCCGGACGTCCTGGACACCTGGGCCACCTCCTCGCTGACCCCGCAGATCGTGGGCCGCTGGTCCCGTGACGAGGCGTTCTTCAACAACGTCTTCCCGTTCGATCTGCGCCCGCAGGGCCACGACATCATCCGCACCTGGCTGTTCTCCACCGTGGTGCGCGCCCACGCCCTCAACGGCTCCGTGCCGTGGACGGACACCGCGCTCTCCGGCTGGATCCTCGACCCGGACCGCAAGAAGATGTCCAAGTCCAAGGGCAACGTGGTGGTCCCGACCGACATCCTGGACCAGTTCGGCTCGGACGCCGTCCGCTACTGGGCCGCCTCGGCCCGCCTCGGCGCGGACACCGCCTACGAGGTGGCGCAGATGAAGATCGGCCGCCGCCTGGCCATCAAGCTGCTCAACGCCGCCAAGTTCGTGCTGAACCTGGGCGCCACGCAGGACGCCGTCATCCGCACGGCCGACGACGCCGCGGCCGTCACCAACCCGCTGGACGCCTCCCTGCTGGCGCGCCTCGCGGCCACCGTGGAGCAGGCGACCCGCGCGTTCGAGGCCTACGACTACGCACGCGCCCTCAACGTGACCGAGCAGTTCTTCTGGGCCTTCACGGACGACTACGTGGAGCTCGTGAAGGACCGCGCCTACGGCGGCCACGGCGAGGCCGAGCAGGCCTCTGTGGTGACCACGCTGGCCACCACCCTGGACGCCCTGCTGCGCCTGCTGGCCCCGTTCCAGCCGTTCGCCACCGAGGAGGTGTGGAGCTGGTGGCGCGCCGGCTCCGTGCACACCGCCGCGTGGCCGGGCGCCGCAGACGAGGTGGCGGCCCTGTCCTTCGCCGCCTCCGCCGGTGACGCCGAGGTCCTGCCCACCGTGGCGCAGGTCCTGGGCGGCGTCCGCAAGGCGAAGTCCGAGGCCAAGGTGAAGCAGCGCACCGAGGTGCGCTCCGCCGTGGTGACCGGGCCGGCCGCCTGGCTCGAGAAGCTGCGCGGCGGCCTGGCGGACCTCAAGGCGGCCGGCAACATCGCGGACCTGTCCCTCACGCAGGACGAGGCCGGCGAGTCCGCGCCCCTGACCGTCTCCGACGTGCAGCTCGCACCGGCCGAGGACGACTGATCCCCGCCGCGCGCTCCCTGCAGGTGTCTCGCGAGCGCACGCGGCACGACGACGGCCCCGTCGCCCATCACGGGCGGCGGGGCCTTCGTCTGCCCGTCATCCTCATCCCGCTGACCGTGCTCCTGGCCCTGCCGGCTGTGCTCTCCCGCCGCTGGTTCCAGTGGTCCGCCCCGCTGACGCTCGTCTTCTCCCTCGCGGCGGCGGTCGGCTCCGTGCTGACCGCGGCCACCGGTGAACAGCTCGCCGCGTCCGACGGCGAGGCCTCCGCCCTGCTGCGGCAGCATGCGCAGCTCGGTGAGACGACCCGCAGCCTGGCGATGCTCCTGTTCCTGCTCCTCCTCGTCTGGACCGCTCTGTCCTGGCACCGCTCCCCCGCCGCGCTGCGCCGCATCGGCGAGCGGATCCCCGCCCTCCACCTGGTGCTGGCGGTCCTGGTCCTGCTGGTCGGCGTGGCGGAGGTGGTCGTCGCGGTCCAGGCCGGCCACGCGGGAGCCCAGCTCGTCTGGCAGGGCGAGGGCCCCGGGACGCAGAGCGGAGGCGGGCTGGGCACCGGCGGCGGCCGCCCCTGAGTCCCTGACGTTCCCGCCCCCTGACGACACGGAACGGCCCCGACACCTCGAGGTGACGGGGCCGCCTCGGTCCGTCGCACACGTCGGACAGTCCGCCGTCGGATCGGAGTTCGTCGGGAGGCGGCAGCACTCCCGGGGTGTCGTGGTGCGCATCCCGGTCGTGCTCCTGCCGCATGTCGCAGTGCGGTCACGGCAGCAGGGGTGGACACTGAGAGGATGAGACCGACACCCGATCCCGCCCCGGCCGGCCGCCGCGCCTCCGACGCCTCCGCCCGGCGGATGTCCGCCGCCCTCGCCGCCATGGGCGTGCTCCACTTCGTCCGACCCGAACCCTTCGACGGGCTGATCCCGCCGTTCCTGCCCGGCTCGGCCCGCGCGTGGACCCACGGCTCCGGCGTGGCCGAGCTGGCCGTGGCGGGTCTGCTGGCCGTCCCGCGCACCCGGCGCGCGGGCGGACGCGCCGCGCAGGCGCTCTTCCTCGGCGTGTGGCCCGGCAATGCGTGGATGGCCTGGCAGTGGCGACGCCGGCCCTGGCCGGCGCAACTGGTCTCCCTCGGGCGGCTGCCCCTGCAGGTCCCCCTGATCCGCGCGGCCGGCAGAGTGGCGCGCAGCTGACCCCCGCCGCCCCGCACCCCGACGACGCCGGCCCCACACCTTCGCGCCGAAGGTGTGGGGCCGGTCTCGTGCGAGCCGGGGGCTCAGTCGAACTGCGGATCCGTGGTGCGGGCCCGCTTGATCTCGTAGAAGTACGGGAAGTCGGCCAGGGCGACGGCGCCGTCGAAGATGCGGCCCGCCTCCTCGCCGCGCGGGATGCGGGTCATCACGGGACCGAAGAAGGCCGTGCCGTTGAACGCCACGACGGGCGTGCCGACGTCGTTGCCCACGAGGTCCTCCGCCTCCTTCTGGCTGGCGCGCAGCTGCTCGTCGGCCACGTCGGTGCGGGCGGCGTCCAGGATGTCCGCGTCGTGGCCCAGCTCCTCGAGGGCCTCGGCCACCACGGCCTCGTAGTCCGTGCGGCCCTGCTCGTGGATGCGGGTGCCGACCGCGGTGTACCACGGGCCGAGCGCCTCGGCACCGTGCCGCTCGCGCACCTGCACGGCGGCGCGGGCCGGCAGCCAGGCCTTCTCGAGGCGGGCCAGGTAGCCGGGGTCCAGGTCGCGGCCCTCGTTCAGGACCGCGAGCGACATGATCTTGAAGACCACCCGCACGTCGCGCACCTTCTGGACCTCCAGGATCCACCGAGAGGTGATCCAGGCGAACGGGCACGTGGCGTCGAAGTAGAAGTCGACGGTGGGCTGCTGCGTGGTGTCGGTCATGCTGTGCTCCTTGCGGTCAGGGAGCCGTCTCGGCTCCGGTCGGTCCTGCTGGGCGACGGCGGTCAGGCGCTCCGGCCGCGTCGACGTCGTTCCACCTCGGCCGGGATGAGCGTGGGCTCGGCCTCGCCGCGCACCACGTCCCCGGAGATGACGACCGTGCCCACGTCCGAACGGGAGGGCAGCTCGAACATCACGGGCTTGAGGACGTTCTCCATGATGGAGCGCAGGCCGCGGGCGCCGGTGCCGCGGGCCTCGGCCTGGGCGACGACGGCGTCCAGGGCATCCTGCTCGAACTCGAGCTCCACGCCGTCCATAAGGAACATCTTCTGGTACTGCTTGAGCAGGGCGTTCTTCGGTTCGGTCAGCACCCGCACGAGCTGCTCGTGCGTGAGGTCCTCGACGGTGGTGATCACGGGCAGGCGGCCGATGAACTCGGGGATGAGGCCGAACTTCAGCAGGTCCTCCGGCCGCACGTCCGCGTAAGTGACGTCCCCCGCGCCCAGGTGGTTCAGGGGCGCGCCGAACCCGATGCCCTTGCGGCCGGCGCGGGAACCGATGATCTCGTCCAGGCCCGCGAACGCGCCCGCCACGATGAACAGCACGTTGGACGTGTCGATCTGCAGGAACTCCTGGTGGGGGTGCTTGCGTCCGCCCTGCGGCGGCACCGACGCCACCGTTCCCTCGAGGATCTTCAGCAGGGCCTGCTGCACGCCCTCGCCGGAGACGTCCCGGGTGATGGAGGGGTTCTCGGACTTCCGCGAGATCTTGTCGATCTCGTCGATGTAGATGATGCCCTGCTCGGCCTTCTTCACGTCGTAGTCCGCGGCCTGGATGAGCTTGAGGAGGATGTTCTCCACGTCCTCGCCCACATAGCCGGCCTCGGTGAGGCTCGTGGCGTCCGCGACCGTGAACGGGACGTTGATCCGCCGGGCGAGGGTCTGCGCGAGATACGTCTTGCCGGAGCCGGTGGGGCCGACCATGAGGATGTTCGACTTGCCGACCTCGACGTCCGCGAGGTCGTCCCGCTCGGTGAGGCGGTCGGCCAGGTCACCGCTCCGCGCCTGCGGCCCACGCACGCGCTTGTAGTGGTTGTACACGGCGACGGCGAGGGAACGCTTGGCCGCCTCCTGGCCGATCACGAAGCCCTCGAGGTGGTCGAAGATCTCCTGCGGGGTGGGCAGGACGGTCTCGTCCGCCTCCGCCGCCTCGCCGAGCTCCTCCTCGATGATCTCGTTGCACAGCTCGATGCACTCGTCGCAGATGTAAACACCCGGGCCGGCGATGAGCTTGCGCACCTGCTTCTGGCTCTTCCCGCAGAACGAGCATTTCAGCAGGTCAGCGCTCTCTCCGATACGCGCCATGGTGGTACTCCTCGAGGGCCGGGCGGAGACGTCCGCCCGCGCGGGCGGCGTCGCTGTCAGATTCCGTCCAGCATACGACCGTGGACGGACACGTTAAGGGACCGGGTCCCCGGTCGGCATCGAGGGGCCCGGCCGCGCGGCCGGGCCCCTCGACGGGCGCCGTCGGTCAGGCGGACGGGCGGGTGATCTTGCGGGAGGCGAGGACCTCGTCCACGAGGCCGTACTCGAGGGCCTGCTCGGCCGAGAGGAACTTGTCCCGGTCGATGTCCTGCGAGACCTCCTCGGGCGTGCGGTTGGTGAGGGAGGCCAGCGTCTCCTCCATCCACACGCGCATCCGGTTGATCTCCTGGGCGTGGATCTCCAGGTCGGTGGCGGTGCCGCGGTCGCCCTGCATCGCCGGCTGGTGGATCAGCACGCGCGCGTTGGGCAGCGCCAGGCGCTTGCCGGGGGCGCCCGCGGCCAGCAGCACGGCCGCGGCGGAGGCGGCCTGGCCCAGGCACACGGTCTGCACCTCGGGGCGGATGAACTGCATGGTGTCGTAGATCGCCGTCATGGCCGTGAACGAGCCGCCCGGCGAGTTGATGTACAGGGTGATGTCACGCTCGGAGTCCATCGCCTCGAGCACGAGCAGCTGGGCCATCACGTCGTCGGCCGACGCGTCGTCCACCTGCGCGCCGAGGAAGACGATGCGGTCCTCGAAGAGCTTGGCGTAGGGGTCCTGGCGCTTGAAGCCGTAGGGGGTGCGCTCCTCGAACTGCGGGAGGATGTAGCGCGCGTCCGGCGTGGGCAGGGAGGGCATCCCGGTGGGGAGCCCGGCGGGGAACTGGGTCATTCTTGGTCTCCTGGAGAGGGTCGGGACGGTCCGGGCCGGGCTCAGCCCCGGACGCCGCCGCCGCCGGTCACGGACGCGGCACGGTCGGCGATGTGGTCGATGAAGCCGTACTCGAGGGCCTCCTGCGCGGTGAACCACTTGTCACGCGCGTTGTCCTCGAGGATGGTCTCCACGGACTGGCCGGTCTGCTCGGCGGTCAGCTCCGCCATCACCTGCTTCATGTGCAGGATCAGCTGGGCCTGGATGCGGATGTCCGACTCGGTGCCGCCGATGCCGCCGGAGGGCTGGTGCATCAGCACGCGGGCGTGGGGGGTGGCGTAGCGCTTGCCCTTGGTGCCGGAGGCGAGCAGGAACTGGCCCATGGACGCCGCGAGGCCGGTGGCCACCGTCACGACGTCGTTGGGGATGTACTGCATGGTGTCGTAGATCGCCATGCCCGCGGTGACGGAGCCGCCCGGGGAGTTGATGTACAGGTAGATGTCCTTCTCCGTGTCCTCGGCCGAGAGCAGGAGCAGCTGGGAGCAGATCGCGTTGGCGTTGTCGTCACGGACGTCCTCGCCCAGCCAGACGATGCGCGACTTCAGCAGCTGGGTGTAGAGGAAATCCTCGCGCTGCGCCGGGTCCACCGAACGCATGCTGGGGGTGATGTCGGTCATCACTTCCGCCTTCCTGTCGAGATGTCCACGGGCCTCCCGAACGGCGGCCGCTCGCGCGGACGGACGGGTCCCTGATCGAGTCCGACACTAGCCGGGCGTCCGGGCCAGCGCGCGGGACGCCGTCGGCGTTTCGCTGTTGGCGCAGGTTGTCGCGGACCCCGCCCGGGGCCGCCCACCGGGGCCCCGGGACGACGACGGCGCCCCCACCGGCGTGGGCGGGGGCGCCGTCGTCGTGGCGCGGCGGGGGGTGCGCCCCCACCGGCCGGGATCAGGCCTGCTCGGCCGCCGCGGCGTCGTCGGCCTCGGTCGCCTCGGCCTCGGCGTCGAGGGCCTCCTGGCCGCCCGGGGTCACGAACGCCGTCAGGTCCACGGCCTTGCCGTCGGTGTCGGTGACCTCGGCGTACTCGAGGACCTTGGCCAGGGCCTTGCGGCGGCGGACCTCGCCCATGATCATCGGGATCTGCCCGCCCTGGTCGAGCATCATGGCGAACTGGTTCGGGTCCATGCCGTACTCGGAGGAGGTGGCGATGATGTACTCGATCAGCTCACCCTGGTCGACCGTGACCTCCTCGGCCTCGGCGACCTCGTCCAGGATGACCTCGTTGGCGAACGCCTCGCGGGTGTTCTGCTCGAGCTCGGCACGGTGCTCGGCGGTGTCGTGGTCGTCGCCCGCGGTGTGGCCGCCGGCGGAGAAGTGCTGCTCGACCTGCTCGGCGATGACGCCGTCCGGCACCGGGACCTCGACGAGCTTGGCCAGCTCCTCGAGGACCTTGTCGCGGGCCTCCACGCCCTGGCGGTTCACGGCCTCCTCGGCGGCCTGCTTCTTCAGGTCCTCCTTGAGCTCGGCGATGGTGTCGAACTCGGAGGCCAGCTGGGCGAACTCGTCGTCGGCCTCGGGGAGCTCGCGCTCCTTGACGGCCGTCAGCTCCAGCTTGACCACGGCGGTCTCGCCGTCGTGCTCGCCGCCGTTGAGCGTGGTCTCGAAGGTGGCGTCCTCACCGGCGGACAGGCCGTCGAGAGCCTCGTCGATGCCCTCGAGCATGGTGCCGGCACCCACCTGGTAGGACAGGCCCTCGGCCTGGTCGACCTGCTCACCGTCGACCGTGGCGGTCAGGTTCATCGTGACGAAGTCGTCCTGGGCGGCCGGGCGGTCCACGTCCTTGAGCGAGCCGAAGCGCGAGCGCAGGGCGTCGAGGGCCTTCTGCTCGTCCTCCTCGGTGGCCTGGGCGGGCTCCACCGTCACCTTGAGGCCCTTGTAGTCGGGCAGCTCGATGGTCGGGCGCACGTCGAACTCGGCGGTGAAGGCCACCGGGCCCTCGGCGTTCTCCGCGTCCGGGGTGGCGGTCACGTCGACCTCGGGGCGGGAGATCGGGGTGAGCTCGGCCTCGGCGATGGCGGCGGAGAACCAGGTGTTCAGGCCCTCGTTGACGGCCTGGTCCACGACGATCTCGCGGCCGAAGCGCTGCTCGATCAGGCGCGCCGGGATCTTGCCCTTGCGGAAGCCCGGGATCTGCACCTGGTTGGCGATGTCCTTGAACGCCTTGTCCAGGGCGGGCTTCACCTCCTCGAACGGCACCTCGACGGTCAGCTTGACGCGGGTCGGGCTGAGGTTCTCTGCGGTGGACTTGACCACGGATGACTCCTGTTGGTGGTGGTGGATGGTCTTGACGTCGAGTCGGGGTGACAGGATTTGAACCTGCGGCCTCACGCTCCCAAAGCGCGCGCTCTACCAAGCTGAGCTACACCCCGCCGTCGACCCCGACGCCGGCGGGCTCACGCGGTGGAGGCTCGCCGGGCACCCGAGGGACTGCCCGAGGGCAGACTGTGGAATCCTAGCGCGCCGTCTCGCGCCCCGCGAAAAGCCGCGACCGCCGGCCCGTGAAGCCGTCCATCGTGGCGTTGACCCCGAGGACGTCCATCGCGCGGTCGAAGACGGGCGCCGGCAGGGCGCGCAGGGGTGCGATCAGGCCGACGGCGCGCGGCAGCAGCAGGCGCGTGCGGCCGGCCTCGACGGCGTCCAGCACCTCCTGCGCCACGTGGCGCGGATCCAGCACGGGCAGCAGCCAGGGCACCCGGCTGCGCACGCCCGCGAACATCCCGGTGTCGATGTAGAAGGGGCAGACGGCGAGGGAGGTGACGCGGCTGCCGTCCTTGCGCAGCTCCGCGGCGAGGGACTCGGCGAAGCCGACCGCGGCGTGCTTGGTGGCGGAATAGTCCGTCTGGCGCGCGACGCCGACCAACCCCGCGGCCGAGGCCACCGTGACCACGGCCCCGCGGTCCCGGGCCCGCATTCCGGGCAGAACCGCCCGGGTCAGCCAGTACGGCGCGAGCGCGTTCACCTCGAAGGTGCGGCGGATGCCCTCCTCCGTGGCGTCCTCCAGGCGGGCGCCCGTCACGACGCCCGCGTTGTTCACGGCCACATCCACCTGCCCGGCGCGGGCGGCGGCGGCCTCGACGGCGGCCGCGTCCGTGACGTCGACGCGCTCGGCCCGGGCGTCCGCGCCCTGAGACCGGATCTCGGCGGCGACGGCCTCAGCCCCCTGCAGGTCGAGGTCCCAGACGACGACGCGGCCCGCGCCGCGGCGGGCGGCCCCCAGGGCGATCAGTCGACCGATGCCGGACGCGCCGCCCGTCACGAGGACGGTGGCGCCGCGCAGGGACAGGGGACGACGGCCGGCGAGGGCGGACGCGGTTCTGCGGAGGGCGGGACGAAAGCCGTGCATCATGCCTCTTCCCCCACGGCCGAGGCGGGCCCGCCGTGATACGGTGTCAGCCGCTGGTCCGCGCCGAGCGCGGCCCCGCGGGGATGTAGCTCAATGGTAGAGCCCCAGTCTTCCAAACTGGCTACGCGGGTTCGATTCCCGTCATCCCCTCCGGACCTCATGAGCCGGGCCGTCGTGTGCACACGATGGCCCGGCTCAGGACGTTCCCGGGTACGTCGTCGTCCGCGCCGGTTCCGTGACCGCTGTGCCCGGTCGGGCCTGCCACAGGCCCCTCAGCTCTGACAGGTGAGGCACCGGTAGAGCTTCCGGGCCGCCATCTCCTCCACCACGATCGTCTCGCGCCCGCACACGAGGCAGGCCAGGCCCTGCCGCTGGTACACGTAGTTCGCGTGCTCGGGCCAGGCCGATTCGGCAGGGATCCCCGGCCGGTGCTCGGGCCGCGTGGTGACGATCCGCCCGAGCCGCACGCCCTCCCGCATGAGCGCGGCGTTGTCCGCCCAGAGGAATGCCAGGTCCGACACGGAGACCTCCCGGGCCGGCCGCCACGGGTCGATGCCGACCCGGAACAGCGCCTCGGCCCGGAAGATGTTGCCGATCCCGCTGACGGCCGCCTGGTCCATCAGCACGACGCCGATCGGCCGTCGGCGTCGCGGCCCGGCTCGGCGGGCGCGTCGGGTCCGTCCGGGACTGGAAACCAAGTCATGCGTGACCCAACCTGGCCAAACCAGGTAGCTCCCCCCAGCATTCATGACCGCCAGACGGCTTAGCCCAGGATGCAAAGGTCCACATGACCGGGCGTGATGCAATTTCGAGGGCACGTTCCAAACTGGGTACAGGGGTTCATCAGCGCCTGTTCCGTGATCTCCTCCGGCTCGAACGCGGCGATCTCGGCGACGCGCTCTCTGATGAGCATCGACAGGCTCTGGTGATCGTGGGCGTTCATGGGGATTCCTCTTGGGTTGGGGTGGTGTTGGTGCGTTCAGCTGTCGGGGTGGTGCTGCACTCCGCCACAGTGCGTTCGATAACGGATACGGCACGGGCGGGCCCGTCCAGGCTTGCCATTCGGTCTCCCAGCTCGGCGGCACTCCGGCGGAGGGACCCATCGGTGAGCAGCTGGTGGACGACGGCGCACACGTTCCCTTGGACGATGTCCGAGCGACGCAAGCGGATCGCAGTGCCGAGGCGCACGCACTCATTGATGTTCCAGCGCTGCTCAGCCTGCATGGGGTAGCCGGCGAACGGGACCCCGGCGAGGCAGGCCGCCTGGACCGTGCCCTCCCCGCCATGGATGACGGCGGCGTCGATCAGGCCGCGGAGCCGGTGCTCCGGCACGAAGCCGACCCGGTGGACCCGGTCGCTCAGCCGGGCCGCGACGTCCGCGGGGATCTCCACGCCCCCGCCGACCAGGAGGTCGATCCCAAGGGCGTCCAGCTGGCTCAGAACCCGGCCGAGCACCATGGGCGACCCTGAGGACCCGAAGCTGACGTAGACGAGGGGATGCGGCGCCTCGCCATCCGCGAGGAAGGCAGGCAGCGGGTCGGGGGCGTGGTAGTGGACGGGACCGACCGCCACGTCTCGGCTGCTGAGGGGACGCTGGTCCAAGGCCGGCGGCAGGGAGGCGATCAGGTCCACATCGGCCGTCATGGCCTCGACCAGGGGGCCCGGAAGCGGCACACCATACTCCGCGGCCACCCGCGCCAGACTCCTCGGCTTCCATGTGATGAGGCGCGCGGCCCACCGGAACGGCGCCGGCGCCCGGAACGCGTCCTCCACGTCGAGGAAGTACGACCTGGACAAGAAGTACGGCCGCACGTAGAAGAGCGGGACGCCCCCGGCCCGGGCCGAGATGAACATGGTGGGATTCGATCCGATCACCACCGCGTCGGCGTCGCGGATCGCCGCCAGTTCCCCCGACACTCGACCGCGCACCGTCTCCAGGTCGAAGGGGTGTGAGATCCCGCGGCCCTGGTCGACGTCCATCACCTCTCGCGCCTGCTCCTCCGTCATCATCGGCGATCCCAGACGGACTGCATGACCGGCGTCTTCGATCAAGCCCAGATATCGGTCGGAGTACACATGGAAGCTCGTCTCGTGACCGGCCGCACGGGCAGCCCCGGCGACCTCGATGCAACGAGTGGTCTCCCCCAAGTTGTAGCTCTCGGGTGAAAAGACAATCCGCATACAGCCCTCGCCACTCCGCTGCTCAGCTTGCACCTAGTTGGTGAACGGTATGATACCATGCAGATCGCTGCGGATTCCCCATTTGACACACTATCAAGGTATTATTTCACTTACGGGATCCTGCGATGGCCCCGTGGTGTCCCATCGCGTCCAGCTCTGTGACAGATGTCGGAATACGATGGATGCATGAGATCCGTCGTGGTCGTCGGCGCATCGGGCTATCTCGGTCGTCATATCGTCGCGGCCGCAGCCGAGGCCGGTCTTGAGGTTCACGCTGTCGTTCGTGACCGAGAACGGGCGGAGGCCCCCGGGCCGTTCGGGGCGCCGCCTCTCGCTGGCTGTCCGAGCAGCTGGGTCGTCGGTGACGTCACGGACCCCGACGTCGCGGCCCAGGCGGCGGCGCGGGGACGTTGGGTGGTATCGGCGCTGGGTGCCACAGGCCCGGGTCCCGGCCCGTGGGCCGTCGACTTCCGAGGCAACCTGACCGTCCTCGATGCAGCTCTGCGTCAGGGCGTGCGCACGTTCACATACACGGGCGTGCTGGGCCTCGACGAGGGCAAACCCTCGCTCGTGCGCGCGAAGGCGGCATTCGCGGCCGTGCTGCGTCGGTCTGCGGCCTGCGCGCAGCTGGTGAACCCGTCGGCCTTCTTCTCAGACCTCGGCCTGCTCCTTCGGTCACCTTTCCCGCGGTGGGTGCCAGGATCGCCCCGCGACCCCCGGATGAATCCGATCCACGGGGCGGACCTGGCGGAGTTCATCATCACCGCGCTGCCAGACGGCGTGGAGGGGACCTGGGATGTCGGGGGACCCGAGACGCTCAGGTGGTCGGAGGTGGCGGCCATGGCAGGGCGTGCACGGGGCGTCCAGGCGCGGGTTCTCCCGGTCCCCGCCTCCGTGGGGTCGGCGATCTCGCGCACAGTGCGCCTGGTCAGCCCGTCGGCCGCGGACGGCGTGGACTTCCTCCGTTGGACGCTGTCCCGCGACCAGGTGGGGTCGCCGACCGGACACCGACGGCTGCAGGATTTCCTCGCGCAGGAATGTGCCTGACCGGCGAAGCCCCGGTCAGCTCTGACAGGTGAGGCACCGGTAGAGCTTCCGGGCCGCCATCTCCTCCACCACGATCGTCTCGCGCCCGCACACGAGGCAGGCCAGGCCCTGCCGCTGGTACACGTAGTTCGCGTGCTCGGGCCAGGCCGATTCGGCAGGGATCCCCGGCCGGTGCTCGGGCCGCGTGGTGACGATCCGCCCGAGCCGCACGCCCTCCCGCATGAGCGCGGCGTTGTCCGACCAGAGGAATGCCAGGTCCGGTGCGGAGACCTCCCGGGCCGGCCGCCACGGGTCGATGCCGGCGCGGAACAGCGCCTCGGCCCGGAAGATGTTGCCGATCCCGCTGACGGCCGCCTGGTCCATCACCACGACGCCGATCGGCCGCCGTGTCCGCCGGGCGAGGTCGTAGAACGGCGCGGGATCGTCGTCGTTCAGCGGATCCGGGCCGAGACCGGCGACGACGTCGGCAGCCTCGGCCGGGGTGAGTGCGCGGCACCGGCTCGCGCCGATCAGGTCGGCCCAGCCGTGCTCGGCGCGCAGTCGCAGCCGGACCGTGGCGGCCGGCGGCGGGGGCTGGACCCAGCCGTCGGCGTCGCGGCAGGGCTCGGCGGGCGGGGCGCCGTCGTCGTGGACCTCCCGCTCGCCGATCCGGCGGGGGGCGCCGATCGACGACGCAGCCGCGAAGTCCTGATCCCCGTCGAAGGTCCACGCCCCGTACATGCCCAGGTGGACGTGGAGCACGTGGCCGCCGGAGACGTCGGCGAAGAAGTGCTTGCCGTGGGCCCGGGCGCGCTCGAGGACCTGGCCGTCGAGCAGGGCGGCCCCCTCGGCGAAGCGGCCCTGCGGACTCGTGGCGTGGATCCGGCGGCCGCCGAAGACGTCGGTGAACTGGCGCGCGAGACGGTGGACGGAGTGACCCTCAGGCACTCACATCAGCACCTCTCCGGTGGTCTCGTAGTGCGCGATCTTCTCGATGCGGCGCACGTGGCGCTCGTCCTGGGAGAACGGTTCGGCCAGGAACGCCTCGATGAGCTCGGTGGCCTCCTCGAGCGAGTGCTGCCGACCGCCGACGGCCACGACGTTCGCGTCGTTATGCGCGCGGGCCAGCCGCGCCGTGTCCAGGTTCCAGGCCAGGGCGGCGCGGACGCCGACCACCTTGTTGGCGGCGATCTGCTCGCCGTTGCCGGAGCCGCCCAGCACGATGCCGAGCGAGTCCAGCCCCTGCTCGCGGTCGGCGACGACGGCGCGGGCGGCGTTGATGCAGAAGCCCGGGTAGTCGTCCTGCGCGTCGTACTCGGTGGGTCCGTGGTCCACCATCTCGTAGCCGGCGGCGGTGAGGTGCTCCACCAGGTGGGCGGACAGCTCCATGCCGGCGTGGTCGGTGGCGATGTGGACGCGCATGCGCAGACTCCTTGGGGGCGGTGGCTCGGGTCCCCGCCAGTCTAGTGAGGAGCGGGGCGCTCAGACGCCGACGACGACGCCCGGGCCAGGTGGCACACTGGGGAGCACCGTGCCATGGCCCCCATCACAGGCGCCCGGCCGTGCCGCATCCACCCGACCCCAGGAGGAGTCCGACCGTGACCACCGCCGCCGCCGCCATGAACATCACCCGCGAAGAGGCCGCCGCGCGCGCGGCCGCCCTCACCGTGGACGCGTACGAGGTGAGCCTGGACCTCACCCGCGGAGCGGAGCACTTCCACACGGCCACCACCGTGACGTTCGCGGCCACGCAGGACGCGGTGGGCACCCACACGTGGATCGACTTCGTGGCGGAGCAGGCTCCCACGGTGACCCTCAACGGCGAGGCGCTGGACGTGGCGGACTTCGACGGCGCCCGACTGCGGATCGGCCCGCTGGCGGCGCAGAACACCCTCGTGGTCGACGGGCTCGGGGACTACAGCAACACCGGCGAGGGCCTGCACCGGTTCGTGGACCCCGTGGACCAGGAGGTCTACCTCTACACCCAGTTCGAGGTGCCGGACTCCCGCCGCATGTTCGCGGTGTTCGAGCAGCCCGACCTCAAGGCCGCCTTCCGCTTCACGGTGATCGCGCCGGCGCACTGGGCCGTGGTGTCCAACCAGCCGGAGGCCTCCCGCCGCACCCTCGGCGTCGTGGCGAACGAGGACAACCCGCAGGGCGTGGACACCGCGGTCTGGGAGTTCACGCCCACCCCGCGCATCTCCTCCTACATCACCGCGCTCGTCGCCGGCCCGTACGCCTCCGTGCACTCGGAGCTGACCAGCGCCGACGGCCGCACGATCCCCCTCGGCGTCTACTGCCGCGCGTCGCTGGTGGAGCACCTGGACGCGGAGAACGTCTTCGAGCTCACCCGCCAGGGCTTCGAGTTCTTCGAGGCCCAGTACGGCCACGCCTACCCGTTCGAGAAGTACGACCAGCTGTTCGTGCCCGAGTTCAACGCCGGCGCCATGGAGAACGCCGGCTGCGTGACCTTCCTCGAGTCGTACGTCTTCCGCGGGACCGTGCCGGAGGCGCTGATCGAGCGCCGCGCCATCACGATCCTCCACGAGCTCGCCCACATGTGGTTCGGCGACCTGGTCACCATGCGCTGGTGGAACGACCTGTGGCTCAACGAGTCCTTCGCCGAGTTCATGTCCACGCTCGCCGCCGCTGAGAACACGCGGTACACCGGCGCCTGGACCACCTTCTCCTCCATGGAGAAGAACTGGGCCTACCGCCAGGACCAGCTCTCCTCCACGCACCCCATCAAGGCCCGGATCCGCGACCTCGACGACGTGCTCGTCAACTTCGACGGCATCACCTACGCCAAGGGCGCCTCCGTGCTCCGCCAGCTCGTGGCCTGGGTGGGCCAGGAGAACTTCATGGCCGGCGTCCGCGCGTACATCGCCCAGCACGCGTGGGGCAACACCGAGCTGCCGGACCTCATGTCCGAGCTCGAGGCCGCGTCCGGCCGAGACCTGTCCGAGTGGACCCGCCTGTGGCTCGAGACCTCGGGCGTGAACACGCTGCGCACGGAGGTGGAGACGGATGAGGCCGGCACCATCACCGCGCTGCGCCTGCGCCAGAGCGCCCCGGACGGCTCGCCGTCGGCGCCCGGCGACGACGTGCTCCGCCCCCACCGCCTGGCCGTGGGCTTCTACGACGTGGACGAGGCCACGGGCCGCCTGACCCGCACCGAGCGCTTCGAGCTCGACGTGGCCGGGGAGGTGACCGAGGTCGCCGAGGCCGCCGGCCGCCGTCGTCCCGCCGTGATCCTGCCCAACGACGACGACCTGGCCTACGCCAAGCTGCGCCTCGACGACGCCTCGTGGGAGGCCGCGTCCACCCGTCTGAAGGATGTGGACGGCTCGCTGGCGCGCACGCTGCTGTGGGGGGCGGCCTGGGACACCGTGCGCGACGGCGAGGCCTCCGCCGCCTGGTTCGTCGACCTCGTCCTGGCCAACGTCGGCCACGAGCGGGACTCGTCCGTGGTGCAGACGCTGCTGCGCCAGCTCGCGACGGCGATCGGCCTGTACCTGCCCGAGGACCAGGCCGAGGCCGTACGGGTCGCGGCGGCCGACCGTCTGTGGGGCCTCGTCGCGGAGGCCGAGGACGGCTCGGACAACCAGCTGCAGTTCGTCAAGGCGTTCGCCCTGCACGCCCGCACCACGGCACAGCTGGACCGCCTGGCCGCCCTCGTCGACGGCACCCGCACCGTGCCCGGGCTGGACCTCACCACGGACCTGCGCTGGGAGCTGCTCACCGCGCTGGTGGCGGCCGGCCGCGCCGGGGGGGCCGAGATCGCCGAGGCCGAGCGCGCCGACGCGACCGCCACGGGCGCGCTCGCCGCGATCCAGGCTCGGGCCGCCGTGCCGACGGCCGAGGCGAAGCGCGCGGCCTGGGACCGGGTGATGGCCGGCGAGCTGTCCAACACGGAGCAGCGCCAGGCCCTGATCGGGTTCGCCCGGGTCCACGACGCCGCGCTGATCGCGCCCTTCGCGGACTCCTACTTCGAGGGCGTCGAGGCGATGTGGGACTCCCGTTCTCACGAGATGGCCGAGACCGCCGCGACGCTGGGCTACCCGACCGCCCAGGTCACCCGGGAGATCGCCGACCGCGCCACCGCCCTGTCCGAGCGGCTGGCCGGCACCCGCGCGGGGCTGTCCCGCGTCCTCGCCGAGGGCCGGGACGAGACTGTCCGCGCCCTGGCCGCGCGCGAGCACGCGACGGCGCACGTGCATCAGGTCCACGCCGGGGCCTGAGCCGGACGGCGGCTGACGCCTCTGCCGGCGCTTGCGGGGCGGTGCTGCTGGTGGGTATTCCACGGAAGATGCCCTCCAGCACCTCCCCGGCCGCTGTCGGGGCGCGGGCTGGCTAGGCTGGAACCCATGAAGCACACCTTCTCCCTGCGCACCGAGTGGACGGGCGACCGCGGCTCGGGCACCTCCGGCGTCCGCGACTACGACCGCTCCGTGGTGATCCAGGACGCCGCTGTCGGCGAGATCCAGGCCTCGGCCGCCCGCCCCTTCCGCGGCGACGACTCGAAGTGGAACCCGGAGACCCTCCTGCTCGGCGCGCTCGCCGAGTGTCACGTGCTCTCGTACCTCCATGTCGCGGCGACCTCCGGGGTCGTGGTCACGGGGATGACGTGCGGGGTCGAGGGCGAGCTCGAGGTGGACGGCGACGGCGCCGGTCGGTTCACCGCGATCACGCTGCGGCCCGAGGTCACGCTGCAGGACGAGGCCGACCGGGAGCGGGCCGAGGCCCTCCACGCCGAGGCGCACCGGCTGTGCTTCATCGCGAACTCGCTCTCGGCCCCGGTCGCCGTCGAGCCGGCCCGCCCCGAGGCCCCGCCCACCGGCACGCCGACGCTGCCGGACCACTCCGCGCGCCTGGGCGCCCCCCTGGCGGTGCTGCGGCCGCGCGTCGCCAAGGGCCCGTCCCGTGTGACGGGCCTGGCGGAGCGGCCCACCGAGGTCGAGCCGGTGATGCACGAGGGCACCCCCGCCCCGGTGGACCAGGTGCGCGCCCGCGACGCCACGGCGGGCCCCGCCGGCGCGACCCCGGCAGCCCCGGCCGCGCCCGGTCAGGCCACCAGCTTCTACGACGCCGTCGGCGGCCGCCCGACGTTCGACCGGTTGACCGCCGAGTTCTACGCCCGCGTGCGTGAGGACGAGATCCTCGCCCCGATGTATCCGCAGGACGACTTCGAGGGCGCCCAGCGTCGGCTGCTCATGTTCCTGGAGCAGTACTGGGGCGGACCGCGGACGTACTCCGAGGAGCGCGGCCACCCCCGCCTGCGCATGCGCCACGCCCCGTACCGGATCGACCCGGCCGCGCGCGACGCATGGCTGCGGCACATGCGCGCCGCCGTCGACACGCTGGGCCTGTCCCCGCTGCACGAGGCCGAACTCTGGGACTATCTGGAGCGGGCCGCCCACTCCCTGCAGAACTCGGCCTGACCGGCCGCCCGGCTGCGATTTCGACGCGCCGGGCGCGGGCTCACACCGCCATGGCGGGGCGGCCCAGCACGAAGCCGCCGGGGGTGTCCAGGCGCGTCCACGACCCCGCCGTGCTGAGCCGGGCGCGGCCGCCGGGCCGCAGGAAGCCCAGCGCGTGCGCGCCGAAGGCCATGCCGGCCGGGAACTGCAGCGCCTCGCCCCCGAGCAGGGGTCCCCACATCTGCGCCCGGACCCTGCGGACCAGCGCCTCCCCCGGGTTCTCGGGCAGGGCGTCCCGCACGGCGTCGGCGCCGCGCGTGGCCACCTCGGCCAGCTCCTCATCGGCGACCTCGGCCACGGGCGTCCAGCCGCCGCGGGGCGGGGTCAGCGCGGTCCAGGTGACGTGCTCGCGGCCCGGCGGCACGGCGAATGCCAGGTCGACGGGGTCCTGGCCGCGCATCCGCGCGGTGCGCTCGGTGACGGAGCCCAGGGCGACGACGGCGTCCAGGTCCGCCACGCCGTGGGCGGTCGCCAGGGGCACGGTGCGCAGCCCCAGGACGACGGGCACCCCGTCTCCGAGCCCGGCCGGCTGCAGCACGGAGACCCACTGGGCGAGCATCGGGGTGCGGGAGCGCCCCGCCTCAGGCACGACGTGCAAACGCATGCCCGTGTCGGCGACGCGCCGGGCGCGGCTGGCCAGCTGCTCGAGGTCCCGCACAGCGCGGTCGTCGACGAAGCGGAGGACGGGGGCGGCGGCGGGGTGCTCGGTCATGCAAGCATTGTCCCAGGTCCGTCGCGTCCCGGGCCGCCCCGCCGTCGCGGGTCCATCCATGTCGAAGGAGAGCCGTTCGTGCCGCAGCGCCATCCCCGTCCCCGCCCCGGTCACGCACCGGTCCGCCCGGCCTCGGCCCCGAAGGACCCCACCGAAACGCTGCGGGGGATCCTGGAGCTGACGCCGGCCGCGCCGGACCCGGTGACGGGTCAGGTCCGCTTCACGGGCACGACCCCCCGGCAGACGCACGGCCGGGTGTTCGGCGGCCAGGTGCTCGCCCAGGCGCTGGCGGCCGCCTCCCGCACGGTGCCGGCCGCCCGTTCCGCCCACTCGCTCCACGGCTACTTCATCCGCCCCGGGGACGCGCTGCAGCCCATCACGTTCACCGTCGAGACGCTGCGGGACGGCCGCTCCTTCTCCGTCCGCCGGGTGCTGGCCTCCCAGAACGAGAAGGCCATCCTCGCCCTGACCTGCTCCTTCCAGGAGCCCGCCGGCAGCGCGCTGGACCACCAGGTGGCCATGCCGGAGGGAGTGCCCCGGCCCGAGGACCTGCCCACGACGGCGGACGTGCTGGGCGCCATCAACCACCCCGTGGCCCAGGAGTGGGCCTGGTCCCGGCCGTTCGACATCCGCCATGTCACCCCGGCCATCTATGTGGAGCCGGCCGCCGAGACCGAGAACTGCAACATGGTGTGGATGAAGACCTTCACGCCCCTGGCGGACGACCCCGCGCTGCACCTGGCGGCGCTCACCTACGCCTCGGACTACACGCTCCTCGAGCCGATCCTGCGGCAGCACGGCGTCGCCTGGATCCAGCCCGGCATGTCCGTGGCCTCCCTCGACCACGCGATGTGGTTCCACCGGCCCGCCCGCGTCGACCAGTGGCTGCTCTACGTCCAGGACTCCCCCAGCGCCCAGGGCGCGCGCGGCCTCGGCACGGGCGCCGTGTTCACCGAGGACGGGACGCTCGTGGCCACGGTCGCCCAGGAGGGCATGATCCGCCTGCCCGAGGGGGCCGCCGCCCGGCGGGCACGGGCCCGGGGCGCGGCCCAGCGCATGGCCCTGCGGACGGTGCTGCGCCGCAGCTGGCGGCGCTGACCCGGCGGGTTCGCAGGGGGTGAGACTGCCGATCGGGCCCTGCCATGGGTGAGGCGGCTCGCCGTCCGCGCCGCGCGCACCGTTCGTCGTGGTCGACGTGGACCCCGCCCCGACACGACGACGGCCCGTCGCGATCACGTGATCGCGGCGGGCCGTCGTCGGCGCGGCGCCCGGGGGCGCGTCGGCTCAGTCGCGCGTGAGCTTGCGGTGCGTCATCCGGTGCGGGCGGGCGGCCTCGGGGCCGAGCCGATCGACCTTGTTGGCCTCGTAGGACTCGAAGTTGCCCTCGTACCAGTACCAGTTGGCCGGGTCCTCCGCGGTGCCCTCGTAGGCCAGCATGTGGGTGGCCACGCGGTCCAGGAACCAGCGGTCGTGCGAGACGACGACGGCGCAGCCCGGGAACTCGAGCAGCGCGTTCTCGAGGGAGGTCAGGGTCTCCACGTCGAGGTCGTTGGTGGGCTCGTCGAGGAGCAGCAGGTTGCCGCCCTCCTTGAGGGTCAGGGCCAGGTTCAGGCGGTTGCGCTCACCGCCGGAGAGCACGCCGGCCTTCTTCTGCTGGTCCGGGCCCTTGAAGCCGAACGCGGACACGTAGGCGCGCGAGGGCATCTCGACGTTGCCGACCTTGATGTAGTCCAGGCCGTCCGAGACGACCTCCCACAGCGACTTCTCGGGGTCGATGTTGGAGCGAGACTGGTCCACGTACGAGATCTTCACGGTCTCGCCGATCTTCAGCTCACCGCCGTCCAGGGGCTCGAGGCCGACGATGGTCTTGAACAGGGTGGTCTTGCCGACGCCGTTCGGGCCGATCACGCCGACGATGCCGTTGCGGGGCAGGGAGAAGGACAGGCCGTCGATGAGGACGCGGTCCCCGAAGCCCTTCTTCAGGTCCTTGGCCTCGATCACGACGGTGCCCAGCCGCGGGCCCGGCGGGATCTGGATCTCCTCGAAGTCCAGCTTGCGGGTCTTCTCGGCCTCGGCCGCCATCTCCTCGTAGCGGGCCAGGCGGGCCTTGGACTTCGCCTGACGGCCCTTCGTGTTGGAGCGGACCCAGTCGAGCTCCTCGGCCAGGCGCTTGGCGAGCTTGGCGTCCTTCTTGCCCTGCACCTCGAGGCGGGCACGCTTGGTCTCCAGGTAGGTGGAGTAGTTGCCCTCGTACGGGTAGAGGCGGCCGCGGTCGACCTCCGCGATCCACTCCGCGACGTGGTCGAGGAAGTACCGGTCGTGGGTGACGGCGATGACGGCGCCCGGGTAGGAGGCCAGGTGCTGCTCGAGCCACAGCACGGACTCGGCGTCCAGGTGGTTGGTGGGCTCGTCGAGCAGGAGCAGGTCGGGCTTCTCCAGCAGCAGCTTGCACAGTGCGACGCGCCGCTTCTCGCCGCCGGAGAGGTTCGTGACCGGCTCGTCCCCCGGGGGCGTGCGCAGGGCGTCCATCGCCTGCTCGAGCTGGGAGTCGATGTCCCACGCGTCCGCGGCGTCGATGGCGGACTGCAGCTCGCCCATCTCCTCCATGAGGGCGTCGAAGTCCGCGTCCGGGTTCGCCATCTCCTCGGAGATCTGGTTGTAGCGCTGGATCTTGCCGTAGATCTCGCCGACGCCCTCCTGGACGTTCTCGAGCACCGTCTTGGACTCGTCCAGCTTGGGCTCCTGCATCAGGATGCCCACCGAGTAGCCGGGAGAGAGCCGCGCCTCGCCGTTCGAGGGCTCGTCCAGCCCGGCCATGATCTTCAGGATCGTCGACTTGCCGGCGCCGTTGGGGCCGACCATGCCGATCTTCGCCCCGGGGTAGAACGACATGGTGACGTCGTCCAGGATCAGTTTGTCGCCCACCTTCTTGCGGGCCTTGACCATCGTGTAGATGAATTCCGCCATGCGGCCCAGGCTAGTCGGTGGCCGCGGGATTCCACTCATCGTGCCGATCCCGCGACCACCGAGCCCGCTCCCCCTCCGTGCTCCGTGCCGCCCCGTGGTCAGGCGACGCCGGCCGCCGCCGGTTCGCGCCCGGGGGCGCCCGCGTCCGACTCGTCCGGGCCGGGCGAGGCCGGGGCGTCGCCACCCTGGAACCCGTCCGGCAGGCCCGCGCTGAACCCGTCGCCGACCGCGCCGGCCCGCCCGCCCGACGCGTCGTCGTCGCGCGGGGCCGACTCGGGGCGCGGCACGGCCGCGCGCTGGCTGCGCTGGAACGCCGCCGAGCCGAAGCCCAGGTCCAGCCCGACGGCGTCCGCCACCACGTCCACGGACGTGCCGGAGCGCTCGCCCGAGGACCAGTCGCGGACCCGGAGTCGACCGGTGACGATCACGGGGTTGCCCTTCTTCACGGACTGGGCGGTGTTCGAGCCGAGCTGGCCGAACGCCGAGATGCTGTACCAGTTGGTGTGGGCGTCCACCCACTCGGCGGTCTCGCGGTCGAAGCGCCGCTCGGTGGTGGCCAGGCGGAAGCCGGTCACGGCGGCCCCCGATGCGGTGTGGCGGGTGGCGGGGTCCGTGGCCACGAAGCCGCGCACGGTGATGAGGTCCTGCATGGTGTGCCTCCTGGGCTGGGCCCCGGTGGGCGCCGGGGCGGGTCGTCGGCGCATCGGCTGATCCGCCATGGCCAGACAACCCCACCGCGGGGCACCCCGGCAGGATCGGGGCCGGTCTGGGGACGCGCGGAGGTCCCCGGGCGACTGTGCAGGAGCCGACGGCGCCGCGGCCGGCGGCCGTTAGACTGACACGGCCCAGCCCCAGTAGCTCAGCTGGACAGAGCAGCGGCCTTCTAATCCGCCGGTCGGGGGTTCGAATCCCTCCTGGGGCACCCAGACCAGGGGCGGAGCCGTCCGAGCACGCCCGACGACCGCCCGAAGGAGACCGTCCTGGACCGTCTGCGCTCCTGGCTCCGCGCCCCGCGACCCGCCGTCCCCGAGGTCCGTGTGACCCGTCGCGAGGGCGTCCAGCTGGCCGCCCTGCTCGTCGCGGCCGCGGCCCTGTACGTGACGCACTCCTTCCTGCGGTACGCCACCTACGAGGCCAAGGGCTACGACCTGGGCATCTTCGACCAGGTGGTGCGGCAGTACGCGCTGTTCAACGCCCCCCTCAGCTCCGTCAAGGGCGTGGACTTCCACATCCTCGGCGATCACTTCCACCCGATCCTCGCGCTGCTGGCCCCCTTCTACTGGGTGTGGCCGGACCCCCGCATGCTCGGCGTGGTCATGGCGCTGGCCCTCGCCGCGTCCGCCGTGCCGGTGTACCTGTTCGCCCGTCGTCGCACGGGACACGGGGTGGCCCTGGCCGCCGTCGCCGCCCTGCTGCTCTCCTGGCCCTTCCAGGCGATGGTGAACTGGGACTTCCACGAGGTCACCCTCGGCGTGCCGATCCTCGCCTGGCTCGTGTGGGCCCTGGACGGGCAGCGGGCGTGGCTCGCCACCGGCCTGGCGGCGCTGCTGCTCACGGTCCGAGAGGACATGGGCGTGACCCTGCTGGCCGTGGCCCTGGTGATGGCGATCCGGCGCTTCTGGCCGCAGGCCGCGGTCACCGCCGTGCTGGGTGTGCTCGGCTACTGGTTCGCCACGTCCGTGGTGATCCCCCACTACTCCCCCACCGGGGCGTTCGGCTACTGGCAGTTCACCGCCCTGGGCCCGGACATGCGCAGTTCGGTCCTGTTCCTGCTGACCCAGCCGTGGAACGCCGTCGCGGTGCTGTTCGACCACCCGCTGAAGGTGGCCCTCTGGCTCCTGCACTTCGTCCCGCTGCTGTTCCTGCCGGTCCTGAGCCCGCTGACGCTGATGGCCCTGCCGATCCTGCTCTCGCGGCTGTTCAACGACCGGCTCAACGTGTGGGCCCCCGTCTACCAGTATGACGCGATCCTCGCCCCGCTGCTGCTCATGGCCGCGCTCGAGGCGGCCCACCGGCTGGCCGGACGCCGGGACGCGCTGCGCCGGCTGCCCGCCGTCCTCGTCTCCACGGCGCTGGCCGCCGGTCTGATCGGCACCGCGTTCTTCCCGCAGGTGTACCCGCTGCACCGCACGATCGTCGGCGACATGACGATGACGCAGCACGCCCGCGACCTCGACCACGCGGTCGCGCTGATCCCGGACGGGGTGTGCGTCGAGGCCGCCGACAACGCCGTGCCGCACCTGACGGCCCGCACCTACGTCGGGCTGCACGGGGACATCGGAGACGAACTGGCCACGTGGATGATCGTGGACACCTCGGTGCCCGAGCTCGGCGGCTGGGACCCCCTCACCCCGGAGCAGGCACTGGCCCGCGCCGAGCGGCTCGGCTTCGAGCGGGTCTGGTCCGCGGGCGACGTCGTCGTCCTGCACCACCCGGACCGCGCGGTCTCGCCCACCTGCACGACGTACCTCGAGCACCGCTGAGCGGAACCCCACGGCGCCGGCGGACCCGCTCCGCCGTCAGCGGCCCGCGGACTCGCCGAGTGGCTGCAGGCCGCGTCCGGCCGGGGGCAGGAGCAGTCGGTCAGGTGCACCGGTGAAGACGCCGGCGTGTGGGTCCTCCGCCACCCCCGGGGCGATCTCGGGGGCCCCCTGGTCGAGTGCGGTGCGGCGCACCGGGTCGCGGACGGGGTCCAGGATGTCCTTGACCACCGTGGTCATGAGCCACACGAGGGCGACGATGTGCGCCACGATCCCCGAGGCATACCAGGCGGTGATCCACCAGGCGCCGCCGGCGAACGCCCCGTCCGAGGTGATGCGGGCCGACTCCATCCACACCCCGCCCCAGTGGTAGACCTCCACGGCCTGCCAGATCCAGAACGCGCGCCACCGCGGCGTCGCGAGGACCACGAGCGGGATCAGCCACATCACGAACTGCGGCGAGTACACCTTCCCCCACAGGATGAAGGACGCCACGATCAGGAAGCACAGCTGGGCCATGCGCGGACGGTGCCGCGCCGCGAGGGCGAGGTAGGCGATCCCCACGCAGCACACCAGGAACAGGCCGTTCTGAAGCGTCGTGAACGTCTCCCCGGACCATCCTGTCCAGGCCAGCGCCAGCCAGGTCGAGGAGAAGGAGACCGCGCGGTCCCCCGAGAACGTGTAGAAGCGCGACCACTGGTCGAACGCCGTCAGCATGAACGGGAGGTTCACCGCGAGCCAGGCCGCCGCCCCGGCCACGGCCGCCTTCACGAACCCGGCCCAGCGGCCCGTGCGCAGCGCGAGCACGAAGATCGCGCCGAAGAAGAACAGCGGGTACAGCTTCGTGGCGGTGCCGAGCCCGATGAGCAGGCCGGCGAGGGTCGGACGGCCCGCCGTCCACGCCCACAGGGCCAGGGCGGCCAGCATCACGGCCCACAGGTCCCAGTTGAGCATCGAGGTCAGGATGATCCCCGGGGCCAGGGCCACGAGCAGGGCGTCCCGGGAGCGGCCACGCGCGGTGTACGCGGTCGCGACGACCAGCACGATCCAGCAGAGCACCACGCCGATCGCGTTGACGTCGAAGTAGGTCACGGTGCGCTCGTGCAGGTCGCCGGAGGCGGGCACGAACCACATGGTCACGCCCGCGACCACGGCCAGCAACGCCGGGTACTCCATCCACTGCTCGGGCGGCAGCGGCGTGTAGAAGGGGAAGTGGCCGTCGGAGAGGCCGCGCGTGGGGAAGAGCTGGGCGAAGTCCGAATAGCACATGTGCGCGTGCACGCCGGGGGCCGCCCAGCCGTTCACGCGGCACCACTGCTTGGTCAGCACGCCGACGACGGCGGCCGCCACGGTCAGGCCGACGAGCAGGCCGACCCAGCGGGCGCTCGGGCGGGTCGACGCGGGACTGCGGGGGTGGGAGGTCACGGTCTCTCCTGGGGGATGCGGGTGGACGAGGAGGCGGGGTGCGCGGCGGGCGACGGGGGCCCGTCGGGCGGTGCGTCCGGCGGCACGCCCGCCTCCGGAGGCGTCGACGACGCCGCCGCGGCCCGCGGCTCGACCACCTCCAGGGGAGGACGCCGCCGCCCGGGGAACAGGGGCGCGGTGACGGGATCGCGGTGGATGATCCATCCGATCCCCGCGAGCATCAGGACGAGGGTGAACACGCGGACGGCCAGGACCGGCAGCCACTGTGCCACGGAGAGCTGGTCCACCACGCCGACGCCGGTGAGCAGCAGCACCGCGAGCGCGGTGACCCACCCGAGCCAGCGGGGATGGTCTGCGCCCCACGGCAGCGGGCGGAGGGCGCACGCCAGCAGCGGCAGGACCCAGAGCAGGTACCACGGCTGGATGATCGGGGCGGTGGCGACGGCCACCACGAGCACGGCCGCCGCGCTGAACACCGGGTCCAGGGGGCGGCGGCGCAGGGCCAGCCACGCCGTGAAGCCGAGGGCCGCCACCGTCATCACGGTGTAGAAGGCCGCGGCCACGTCGCGCGCCCCCAGGGGCGTCACGGCTTCGACGACCGCGCCGAGCAGCAGGCCGAGCAGGCCCACGGGAGCGTACGGGAACGCCGCGTCCCCGCTCGTGAGCATGGCCGGCACCCAGCCGAACCAGAGGCCGGAGCCGGCGCCGAGGATCGTGAGGACGGCCAGGGAGATCACCGCCGTCGTGAACCACGGGCCGAGCCGGTCCCGCCGGCGCAGGCGCGGATCGGCCGCGCGGAACCGGGCCCAGCCGGTGGGCAGGAGCAGGGCCACGAAGGGCAGCACGAGGGCTGTCAGAGGCTTGATCGCGACGGACAGGGCGATCAGCACGATCCCCCACAGCGCATGCACGCGGCGGCGGGGCGGGCGGACCATGAGCAGGATGCCCGCGAGCATCAGCCCCGACATCAGCGCGTCATTGTGCGCGCCGGCGATCATGTAGAGCAGGAACAACGGGTTCGCCACGGCCACCCACGTGGCCCACGGCCCGCAGCGGCCCGCGACGGCGGCCAGCCGCGGCACCGCCCACAGGCACAGCGCCAGGCCCGCGAGCGCCAGGAGCCGGAACGCCGTGACGGAGAGCTCGATGTTGCCGCCCGTGGCCCGCCACGTCGTCTCGGCGAACAGCAGGAACAGCGGCCCGTAGGGGGACGGGGACTCGGCCCAGATGGAGTCCGCTCCCTGCATGAACCAGCCGGGCAGGGCGGACACGCCCTGGGAATACGGGTCGAGACCCGACGCGAGGAGCCGGCCCTGCTGGAGGTAGGAGAACACATCGCGGGAGAAGATCGGCAGCGCGAGCATCAGCGGGGCGGACCACCACCAGGCGGCCCGGGCCACCAGGCGGCCGTGCTCCTCCCAGCGGCCCCGCAGCGCGCGCCCCAGCTCGAGCCAGGATCGGACGAGGAGCAGCGAGCCGGCGGCCAGCAGCACGGTGCTGAGCAGCACGCCGGGCAGGTAGACCCGCAGCGGGTTGAGCAGGGTGGTGCCGGAGAACACCGAGTCGGGCGTCATCGGCAGCCATCCCACGCCCCAGGAGCCCGCCGTGATGAGCACGGACGCCCACGTGCCCCGGCGGACGGCCGCCTCCGGCTCGGGCTGCGCCGCCACGCGGCTCGGACGGGGCCGTCGGGCGCCGGTCGTCGCGGGGGCGGCCGGCCTCACTCCCCCGGCTCCACGGGGCGAGGGGCGCCACGGAGCCGGGCCAGGCCGGCGCGCACGGCGGGGCGCACGTGCCAGCGGTCCTTCACGAACCGGCTGGTGCGGCGGTCCACGACGAGGATCCACAGCAGACACACGGCGGAGACGATCAGGGACATGGCCTTGACCTGGTCCGCGATGTCCAGGAACTGCCAGGTGAAGAGCTGGTCCGACGCGCCGAAGGCCAGGAAGTAGCCGACCGTGAACACGACCCACTTGATCTGCCAGTTGTCCCGGATGCCGATCACGGCGAAGAACGGCAGCAGCCACAGCAGGTACCAGGGCTGGATGATGGGCGAGAGGATCACCAGCGCGGTGAACGCCCACGTCATGCGCGTCATCACGCGGTCCTGGCGGCCGAGGAACATCAGGGCCAGCACGATGAGCACCGAGAGCACGCGTCCGGCGGTCTTGTACACGCCCTCGACGGCCTGCACGTCCGCCCCCTGTCCGAGGAGCTCGCTAGCCCCCACCGTGATGAGGGACAGCATGCCGATCGGCCCCCACGGCACGGTGCCCGTGCCCGTGCCGACCATGACGGCCACCCAGCCGAAGCCGAAGCCGTTGAGCACGCCCACCAGGGCCATGAGGCCGAAGGAGATCCCGGCGGTGAGGGCCCAGAAGGCGAACCGGCGCGGCCATCGGGCCGTCGGGCCGGCCCACAGCAGACCGATGAACGGGAGCAGCACGAGGGTGATGGGCTTGATGCCCAGGGACAGGGTGACCAGCACGACGCCGGCCACCCCCCACGCGACGGACTGCCCGGGTCGCTGGGGGCGGAGCGGATGCCCGGCGCGCAGCGCGCACCACGTGCCGGCCAGGGCGAGGCCGACCATGAGGGCGTCGTTGTGCCCGGACGCGACGAAGCTGATGGTGAAGAGCGGGTTGGCGGCGCTGATCCACTGCGCCCACGCATCGTTGACGCCCAGCCGGCGGGCGAGCAGCGGCACGAAGACCATGATCAGCGCGACGCCGGCCACCGCCACCAGGCGGAACAGGAAGATCGCCAGGTCCGGGTTCATGTCCCCCGAGATCGCGACGACGGCCTGCTCGATCCACAGGAAGATCGGACCGTACGGGGTCTCGGAGTCCGCCCAGGTCGCGTCCGCTCCGAGCTGGAACCAGTTGGACAGCGAGGAGATCGTGTCCACGTAGGGGTCCTGCCCCGCCACCATGAGACGGCCCTGCCCCACGTAGGCGAAGATGTCCCGGCTGAAGATCGGCAGGGCCACGACCTGGGGCAGGCACCACAGGACGGTGGCGAGGTTGACCGTGCGCAGGGCGCCGCGGCCGAAGGGGCGGATCGTCTGGCCCAGCCGCAGCCAGGCCCAGAACATCACCCAGCAGCCGAGGGTGAGGAGCGCCGTGCCGGCGAGCACGCCGGTCTCCTGGGTGCGCCACGGGATCAGCCACTGCCAGCGGTTGATCGGGGAGGCCGAGGCCAGCCAGCCGACGGAGTACGAGCCCACCACCAGGAGGAGGGAGCCGAGGGTCCCCACCAGGATGGGCCACCAGTCCGCGCCGGCGACCTGGGGGTCCGAGCGGAGGCCGCCGACTCCGACGTACTCCGGCCGGTGGGCCGTGGACCCGGACGGACGCGGGGTCGACACGCTCATGCGACGGGTCCTTCCGTGCGGTCCTGCGAGGGCGCGCGAGGGCGCGGCTCGCTCGAATCTACCATCGTGACACGCGAGTAGCCTGGGGGCATGAGCGAGACGAGCACCCCCACGCCGGAGAGCGCCCCCCTGGTCTGGATCGACTGCGAGATGACCGGCCTGCACCCCCAGGTCGACGAGCTCGTCGAGGTGGCGGTGCTCATCACGGACGCCGAGTTGAACATCCTGGACGAGGGCATCGACCTGGTGATCCGTCCCTCCGAGGCGGCCCTCGAGCAGATGGACCCGTTCGTCCGGGACATGCACACCACCTCCGGCCTGCTGTCGGAGCTGGCGGAGGGCCTCGAGCTCGACGACGCCGCCGCGCGCGTCCTCGAGTACATCGCCGCCCGCGTGCCCGCCGGCAAGGGCCTGCTGGCCGGCAACACGGTGGGCCAGGACAAGCTGTTCCTCGCCCGCTACATGCCCGCCGTCGTCGACCACCTGCACTACCGGATCGTGGACGTGTCCACCGTGAAGGAGCTGGCCCGGCGCTGGTACCCGCGCGCCTACTACCAGGCCCCCGCCAAGACCGGCGGCCACCGCGCCCTCGGGGACATCAAGGACTCCATCACCGAGCTGCGCTACTACCGGGCCGCCGTCATGGCCCCCGCCCCCGGCCCCACCACGGAGGAGGCCCGCGCCATTGCGGAGGTGGTGTCCGGGGCGCAGGCCTGAGCCGGCACCCCGGCCCCGCCGCCCCGATTCGGCGCTGCGCGGGATCTCGTGTACTGTGGACCCCGCTGCGCCGCGCGGATCCGTCCGTGTGGAGCAGGCATGGTGGGCGTAGCTCAGTCGGCAGAGCGTCTGGTTGTGGTCCAGAAGGTCGCGGGTTCAATCCCCGTCGCTCACCCCAAATGGGTCAGGTTTGAACTTTCGACCAAGGGACCGCCCTTGGTCGAGGTTCGAGCCTGGCCCAACTTTCTTGCCTCGGCGGCCCAGGTGAGCGCGTCGTCCTGCAAGCCTTCGATGCTCAGCCCGTCGTATGGGGTCTTGTACCCAACTCGCACGTCGTTGTCCTCGTCAATGTAGATCGCCTTGAACAGCGCCTGATTGCATAGCCGCCGGTTGAAGCGTCCCGGGTGTGATGCCGCTTCCTTTCGAGTTCGAGAGGATGTTGTTCATGCCGAAGAAGTTCGATCCCGAGGTGAAGGACCGCGCGGTGCGGATGGTCCTGGACTGAAGCGCCCTGGGTTTGGTTCCGATCCAACTGAAGGAGAATCGGAACATGCCCAAGAAGTTCAGCCCCGAGCTGCGTGAGCGCGCCGTGCGGATGGTCCTCGAACGCCAAGCCGCCGAAGGCGGGCCCCGCTCGCACTCGATCCGGGCCATCGCCCCTCAGGTCGGCGTGGGCGAGGAGACGTTGCGGATGTGGTGCAACCGCTACGGCCACGAGGTAGCCCAGGAGCGGGCCGGCGAGGACTTGCGCGAGGAGAACAGGCGCCTGAAGCGCGAGCTCGCTGAGGCCCGGGTCAAGTCCCTGGAAGTGGTGTAACCGTCTTCGAGGCATGAGAATCAGGCCAGGGCCGGCATCACCTCCGTGTCCATCACGGTGCCCGGTTCTTGCGTGAGGGGCTCGCGGCAGCGGGCCAGCAGCTCGAGACCGAGGTACCGGCGGCCCTCGGCCCACTCATCCGTCTGCTCAGCCAACACGGCCCCCACGAGCCGCACCACGGCATCCCGGTTCGGGAAGATGCCCACCGCGTCCGTGCGGCGCCGGATCTCCCGATTCAGGCGCTCGGCAGGGTTGTTCGACCAGATCTGGGACCACACGTCCTTCGGGAACGAGATGAACGCGAGGATGTCCTCCCGAGCAGCATCGAGGTGCCCAGCCACGGCGGGCAACCGCTCGGCCACGTAGTCCAAGAGCCGGTCGAACTGGGCGTGCACCGCCGGCCCGTCAGGCTGGTCGTAGACGCTGTGGAGCATGGCCTTCACCGCCGGCCACATGGCCTTCGGGGTCACCGCCATCAGGTTCGCGGCATAGTGCGTGCGGCACCGCTGCCACACGGCCCCGGGCAGGTTCGCCGCGATGGCTTCGACCAGGCCACGGTGGGAGTCCGAAGTCACCAGTCTCACCCCGTGAAGGCCGCGGGCGACCAGATCAGCGAAGAACTCGTTCCACGCCGCGCCTGACTCCGTGGTGGCCACCCGCAGCCCGAGTACCTCACGTCGCCCGTCAGCGTTGACGCCGGTGGCGACCATGGCCACCGCGTTGATCACCCGACCACCCTCGCGAACCTTCATGGTCAGGGCGTCCGCGGCGAGGAACACGAACGGGCCGGCATCCCCCAGCGGGCGGTGCCGGAACGCGTCGATGTGCTCGTCCAGCTCGGCGGCCATCCGGCTGACCTGGGACTTCGAGAGCGAGTCGATGCCCAGCTGGCGCACGAGCTTGTCCATGCGTCGGGTGGAGACCCCAGCGAGGTAGCAGTCGGCGACGACCGTGATCAACGCGGACTCGGCCCGCTTGCGTCGCTCGAGCAGCCACTCTGGGAAGTACGTGCCGGCGCGCAGTTTCGGGATGGCCACGTCGATCGTGCCGGCGCGGGTGTCGAGGGGCCGGTGGCGGTACCCGTTGCGCTGTGCGGTGCGGGTATCAGAAGCGGTGCCGTACTCGGCGCCGCAGACCGCGTCTGCGTCAGCGCTGAGCAGGGCGTTGATCACGGTCTGCAGCAGGTGGCGCAACAAGTCCGGCGAGGCTTCGCCGATCGCTTCGCGTAGCAGGCGTTCAGAGTCGACAATGTGAGGAGCGGTCATCGTGGTGATGTCCCTTTCGAGAGTGCTGTGGAAGGTTCACTCGAAGGCTCCCACGGTGACCGCGTCCATGCTGGGGACGGTGTTGGCGGCCGGGGAGGGTTACACCACTATCAGGGACTCAACTCCCACCAGTTGAGTCCCGCATAGTGGTGTAGCGCCCGGTGGTTGGCCACGTCGTCTCGGACGTGGACGCGGCCACCGTGTGATCCTTCGAGTGAACCTCTCACAGCACCCTCGAATGGAGTCATCACGATGACCGCTCCTCATATTCTCGACCCTGCCGGCCTGCTGCGCGAAGCCCTGTCCGAGGCGTCCCCGGACATGATGCGCCACCTGCTGCAGACGATGATCAACACCCTGCTCTCCGCGGACGCCGACGCGGTGGTCGGTGCCGAATGGGGCAAACCCACCCCGGGCCGAGCTACCCAGCGCAACGGGTACCGGCACCGGGACCTGGACACCCGGGTCGGCACCGTCGATGTGGCCATCCCCAAACTCCGCTCTGGGACGTACTTCCCGGAGTGGCTGCTGGAGCGCCGCAAGCGCGCGGAGTCGGCGCTGATCACGGTGGTGGCGGACTGCTACCTGGCCGGGGTGTCCACCCGCCGGATGGACAAGCTCGTCAAGACGCTGGGCATCAACGCCCTGTCGAAGTCCCAGGTGAGCCGGATGGCCACCGAGCTGGATGAGCACGTGGAGTCCTTCCGCCATCGGCCCCTCGGCGAGGCCGGCCCGTTCACCTTTGTGGCCGCGGATGCGCTGACGATGAAGGTCCGCGAGGGCGGGCGGGTGGTCAACGCGGTGGTGTTGCTGGCCACCGGGGTCAACGGCGATGGCCACCGCGAGGTGTTGGGCCTGCGCGTGGCCACCAGTGAGACCGGGGCGGCGTGGAACGAGTTCTTCGCCGACCTCGTGGCCCGCGGTCTGGCCGGGGTCCGCCTGGTCACCAGTGACGCCCATGCCGGGCTCAAGGACGCCATCGCCGCCAACCTGCCCGGCGCGACCTGGCAGCGCTGCCGCACCCACTACGCAGCGAATCTGATGGGCATCACCCCGAAGAACATGTGGCCGGCCGTGAAGGCCATGCTGCACAGCGTGTACGACCAGCCCGACGCCCAGGCGGTGGACGCCCAGTTCGACCGACTGCTGGACTACGTGAGCGAGAAGCTGCCGGCGGTGGCCGAGCACCTGGACGCTGCCCGGGCGGACATCCTGGCCTTCACGACCTTCCCGAAGGACGTGTGGACGCAGGTCTGGTCGAACAATCCGGCCGAGCGGCTCAACCGCGAGATCCGCCGCCGCACCGACGCGGTGGGCATCTTCCCCAACCGGGCAGCCATCGTCAGGCTGGTCGGTGCGGTGCTGGCCGAGCAGACCGATGAGTGGGCCGAGGGCCGCCGCTACCTCGGCCTCGAAGTCCTGCACCGCTGCCGGCTCACCCCCGTGAGCAACACCGGAGACGAGGTGGACACCGACACCGCCCTCGAGCTCAGCGCCTGAGCACCCCCACGAAGGATCCAACCGCTACACCACTTCGAGGGACTTGACCCGCCCACCTACGGGCCGCTTGAAGACATCGCCTGGACCAGCCTCGACCACCTTGAGGGCCCCCAGCCCGTCGGCATGAAGAAAGCCAACCCGCACGGTCTGCACGACATGCTCGGCAACATCTGGGAATGGTGCTGGGACTACGCCGATCCCGCCCGCTACGGCGACTACCGCAGTCTGCGCGGGGGTGGCTGGGCGGATGAACCCTGGAGCGTGCGCGCCTCAGTGCGCCGGGGCAGCGCCCCGGACGCCGTCCTGGAGGACGTGGGACTCCGCCTGGCCCGGGGTCTGGTCGGCAGCCCGGGACAAGCTCAGGGCTGGTCCCATGAGGCAGACAGGCAACGAGCCGCCATCTGCGGGCCGCTTCCCGTGGGGTGGACACCCTTGCGGGAGATCTTCGCCTGAGAAGGGAACCGCCCAGCCTCATTCGGCGGAACGGAGCCGATCCGTAGGCAACGACAACATCACCGTCGCGGTGAGATCCGGCGCCTTGGCCACCGCCCTGTCATCGAGCCGCGGCGCCACTGTGACGGCCTCTCGTGAGAACTCCTGGATGCCCACGGGCACCCATGCGTCACCCTCGGTGCGAAGCAGCCATTGTTCGCCCAACGCCTGCAAACCGACGGTGTCAAGCAGTTCTTCGGCCTCGGTCGACTCCATGGGTTCACCGCATCGCCGACGCAGGAGGTCGTAGGGGATGAAGAGGCCTTCGTCGGTCATCTCGATGTACCCGACGTGCTCGCGGTCATCAGCGCGGAGGTGATCTAAAACAGTGGTCACGGTGACAGCCTAGAGTTGTCGACTCGATACCCCAGCCTGCTCCCCGCCCCAGCACGGCAGGGGCGTCCGGCCAGGCTCCCTCACACACCGGATCCCGCCCCCTCTCCGAACGGTTCACGGCGAGTCGCGTGCAGTCTTTGCTGCATCTCGACAACCCCGAGGGTGACGACGTCCTCCACGGGATCGGCCCGGCCACTGACTGTCCCCGTGCTGCTGCGCCCGCGCGCCTTCACCAGGGTCACCGTCAGAGACCCCTGCCTGGGGTCTCCGGCACCGCGCTTCCCGAGCGTTGACCCCACTCACTGACGGGTCTGGGCGCGAGTCGGTTTCGTACCAGTCTTCGCTGCCTTCGTCGATGCGGCAAGGCAGTCCACGGTTCTGATGAGCCGAGGGGTCACTACTCTCCGACGCGCAGCGCCAGAACCCAGCGGATCGCCCCGCAGCATCGGTGCACCACAAGGCACACCTCGGACGCTCCAACCATTGTTTGCAGCACTTGCGCAATGCAGCTCACACGATCGCCTCCCTCCTTGCGGAATACCTGACATGGGTATACGTTTGACTAGTACCCGTACCCGGTAGGGGTACTCCCGACGTACAACCCGACATACAAGGAGGACACCTGATGGCTTCGAACGATTACCAGGTGACGGGCATGACCTGCGGCCACTGCGAGATGTCGATCCGCGAGGAGGTCAGCGAGATCCCCGGCGTCCAGGACATCCAAGTCAGCGCGCAGACCGGCAAGCTCAACGTCACCGCCGAGGGCGAGATCGACGACGCCAAGGTCCTCGCGGCGGTCGAGGAGGCCGGCTACTCGGCGGTGCGCGTCTGATGAAGGCCGGAGGACGGCTCGCGCTCTACGGGGCCGGGTTGGTGGTGGCGTTCGGCGGGGCCTTCGGCCTCGCCAGCGCCGTCATTCCCGATAGCTTCGCAGCAGCATGGGCAGAAGGAAGCGGCGTGAACGCACACGGTGAAGGGCACGGCGACGCTGCGCAGGAAACCGCGGAGCCCGCTCTGAACGGGGTCTCCGCAAGCGCGGACGGCTTCGTGCTCTCTCCGGTCCAGGCCCCCACGGCCGCAGGCGAGGATGGAGACCTGAGCTTCCAGATCCTCGACGAGTCCGGCGAACCGGTGACCGAATACACCACCGCGCACGAGAAGGACCTGCATCTGATCGCCGTGCGCACCGACGGCGCCGGCTTCCAGCACGTGCACCCCGAACTCGACACGAGCACAGGCACCTGGTCGGTGCCGTGGACCTGGGACGAGGCGGGCACCTACCGCGTGTACGCCGACTTCACACCCGCGGGCGAGGAAGCCGAAGGCATCACTCTCACCCGCGCAATCGAGGTCGCGGGCGACTTCACCCCTGTCGAGACCGAGGCGCAGCCCACCGACGAGGTCGACGGATACACCGTCTCCCTCAACGGCGACCTCACTGCGGGCACCTCAAGCGAGCTCACCATCTCGGTCGAGCGTGACGGTCAGCCGGTGACCACGCTGGAGCCTTACCTGGGCGCGTTCGGCCACTTAGTGGCGCTGCGCGAGGGTGACCTCGCCTACCTGCACGTCCACGCCGAGGGCGACCAGCCCCAGGCCGGGGACACGGCCGGACCCGACATCGGATTCGCAGCGGAGGCCCCGACCGCCGACCGTTACCTGCTCTACCTGGACTTCCAGGTCGACGGGCAGGTGCACACCGCCGAGTTCGTGATCGACGCCGAGCATGGTGACGGCACGAAGACAGACGATTCGCATTCCGACGGCCACTGACCCGCAGGGCCCGGCGTCGCACGAGAGCTGAGAAAGAAGGAAGAGGATGAGCACATCAGCGCCCCCAACGGGTGGGCTGGACATCGAGTTGGAGATCGGCGGGATGACCTGCGCCTCCTGCGCGAACCGGATCGAGAAGAAGCTAAACAAGCTCGATGGCGTCGCGGCCACCGTCAACTACGCCACTGAGAAGGCTAAGGTCACCGTGCCTGCCGGCTACGATCCGTCACTGCTGGTCGCCGAGGTCGAGAAGACCGGGTACACGGCCGCACTGCCCAAGCCCAAGGACACTACGGCGAACACGTCGGAGACCGAGGCCGGGGAGGAGGAAGACAGTGAGCTCACCTCGCTGCGGCATCGGCTGATCGGCGCGATCGTGCTCACTGTTCCCGTAATCGCGATGGCGATGATCCCCGCGCTGCAGTTCACGTATTGGCAGTGGGCCTCACTCGCCCTGGCCGCACCGGTGATCATCTGGGGAGCTTGGCCGTTCCACAAGGCGGCGTGGACAAACCTCAAGCACGGTGCGGCGACGATGGACACGCTCATCTCGATGGGCACCTCCGTCGCACTGCTCTGGTCGCTCTACGCGCTCTTCCTCGGCACTGCCGGCACTCCCGGCATGACGCACCCCTTCGAGTTCACGATCGCTCCGTCGGATGGCGCGGCGAACATCTACCTCGAAGTCGGCGCGGGCGTGACGATGTTCATCCTCGCCGGCCGCTACTTCGAGAAGCGATCCAAGCGCCAGGCCGGGGCCGCGCTGCGCGCCCTCCTGGAGCTGGGCGCGAAGGAAGTCGCCGTACTCCGCGACGGCGTAGAGGTGAAGATCCCCACCTCTGAGCTGGCGGTCGGCGACGAGTTCATCGTCCGTCCAGGCGAGAAGATCGCCACCGACGGTCTCGTGACCTCCGGCTCCTCCGCGGTGGACGCCTCGATGCTCACCGGCGAGTCCGTGCCGGTCGAGGTCCGCGAGGGCGACTCGGTCACCGGTGCCACCGTCAACGCCGGCGGCCGCCTGGTCGTGCGGGCGACTCGTGTGGGTTCGGACACACAGCTCGCACAGATGGCGAAGCTCGTCGAGGACGCGCAGACCGGCAAGGCCGAGGTGCAGCGTCTGGCCGATCGCATCTCCGGCATCTTCGTGCCGATCGTCATCGTCGTCGCGTTCATCACCCTCGGCGCCTGGCTGGGAGGCGGGTTCCCCGTCGCCGCCGCGTTCACCGCAGCGGTCGCCGTGCTCGTCATCGCCTGCCCCTGCGCGCTGGGTCTGGCAACCCCGACCGCGCTGCTCGTCGGCACCGGGCGCGGTGCGCAGATGGGCGTCCTCATCAAGGGTCCGGAGGTGCTGGAGTCCACTCGCAAGGTCGACACCGTCGTGCTCGATAAGACCGGCACCGTCACCAGCGGCAAGATGACTCTGACCGACGTGATCACTGAGCCCGGTGTGGAGCGTGCGGAGCTGCTGCGTTTCGCCGGTGCACTGGAAGACTCTTCCGAGCATCCGATTGCGCAGGCGATCGCCAAGGGCGCGACCCAGGAAGTCGGCCAGCTGCCTACTCCAGAGGACTTCGCCAATGTCGAGGGCAAGGGCGTGCAGGGTATCGTCGAGGGGACCCCGGTCGTCGTCGGCCGCGAGTCTCTGCTGGCGGACTGGTCGCAGAAGCTCTCTCCGGAGGTCGCACAGGCGAAGGCCCAGGCCGAGGGCGAGGGCAAGACGGTCGTCGCGATCGGCTGGGACGGTGCTGCGCGTGGCATCCTGGTCGTCGCCGACACCGTCAAGCCCACGAGCGCCGAGGCGATCCGCGGGCTCAAGGAGATCGGCCTGACCCCGGTGCTGCTCACCGGTGACAACGAGGCCGTGGCCCGCCAGATCGCGTCCGAGGTCGGCATCGACGAGGTCATCGCCGAAGTGCTACCCAAGGACAAGGTCGACGTCGTCACCCGCCTCCAGGAAGAGGGCAAGATCGTCGCGATGGTCGGCGACGGCGTCAACGACGCCCCCGCGCTCGCGCAGGCCGACCTGGGCCTCGCGATGGGCACCGGCACGGACGTCGCGATCGAGGCCTCCGACATCACGCTCGTGCGCGGTGACCTGCGGGCCGCCGTCGACGCGATCCGCCTGTCCAGGAAGACCCTGTCGACGATCAAGACCAACCTGTTCTGGGCATTCGCTTACAACACCGCCGCGATCCCGGTCGCTGCGCTCGGCATGCTCAACCCCATGCTCGCAGGTGCGGCGATGGCGTTCTCCAGCGTCTTCGTCGTCGGCAACAGCCTCCGCCTGCGCGGGTTCACGAGCGTCGCCTCGAAGTGACGTACGAGAACCCACCCATCCACACGAATCCAATAACGAAGGAACACCAGAGAATGAGCAGCTGCTGCAGCACGAACGAGACCAACCCGGCCGTGGAGAACGGTGGACGCGAGAACCTTCTTGGCGGGGGCGCCGATGACATGACTACCTGCCCGGTCATGGTCGGCACCCCGGTCAGCAAGAAGACCGCCGAGGCCGCCGGCCTCTACCGCGACTTCGAGGATGAGCGCTACTACTTCTGCTGCGCTGGCTGTGGGCCCGCGTTCGATTCGGACCCAGCCAAGTACGCCGCCAACATGGCGTAATCCACCAGCGTGCGGGGTGCCGCGGCACCGCTGCGGCACCCCGCCACCTGATCGGAGCGAGCCGACATGACCACTACGACTCCCACCACCGAAACCCATCTCGACACCTGCCCCGCAGGAGGCGACGGCGACGCGTCCGTCCACGGATACATCAGCGATAAGACGAAGTACCGCAATCGCCTGCGCCGCCTGGAAGGCCAAATCCGCGGCATCGATCGGATGGTCGACGAGGACCGCTACTGCATCGACATCCTCACCCAGATCTCCGCAGTCACCAGGGCACTCGAAAACGTCGCCCTCGGCCTGCTCGACGATCACCTCAAGCATTGCGTCCTCGACGCCGCACTCGCCGGCGGACCAGTCAGCGAGCAGAGGCTCGGCGAGGCGTCCGAGGCCATCGCCCGCCTCGTGCGCTCCTGACGCCGGCGCATCATTTCGATCACGACCAGCATCCAGGAGTTCTTCTATGACCCCACAGCACGTCCTCATCCTCGGATCGGGAGCAGCCGGGGCCGCAGCCGCCCGCACTCTCGCCTCACGCGACGATGTCCGGGTGACGCTGGTGACCCGCACCGGGGAGACGCCCTATACGCGGATGCTCATCAAGGGAATCGCGTTCGGTCCGACACCGCCGGAGATGATCAAGCTCCCGCTGCCTCAGATCGAGGTCATCGCCGACACCGTGCTCAAAGTCGATACCTCGGCGAAGCAGGTCCAGCTGACCTCCGGCGCACAGGTCTCCTACGACGCGCTCATCGTCGCGACCGGGAGTATGCCTCGCTCCCTGCCCGCTGACGTGTTCGGCGGCGAAGACGCCGGACAAGGGCGGGTCACCGCTCTTCACTCCGTGGAGGATGCCCTGGGCATCCGAAAGCTGCTGACCGGACTGGGGCGACCCGCGCGGGTAGCGATCTACGGCGGTGGAATCATCGCAGCCGAGACAGCCTCGTCTCTGCAAGCCGACGGACACATGGTCACGCTGGTCTCCCGCAGTTCAGTTCCCGGCGTCGGAGCGTTTGGGGCGCCCGTGGCTGAGCGCCTCGCCGCCGACCATGCCGCCAAGGTGCAGGCCCGATTCGGTCGCACTCTCCAGCATGTCAACGAAACAGAATCCGGTGTCACCATCACCCTCAACGACGGAAATCCCGTCGTGGCTGACTTCCTTCTCCTCGCGCTCGGCACGACGCCCGCAGCCCCGTCACCGTGGACGAACGGTATCGACGTCGACGATCACCTCCGCGCCGCGGCAGAACACGTCTACGCAGCCGGAGGTGTGGCCACGCACCACGACGAGGCACTGGGCGCCTGGCGCATCGACCATTGGGAAGACGCCGCCGCACAGGGTGCGCATGCCGCGCAGGCCGCATTGCACGACCTCGGCATTAGCGACGATCCGGGCGCCTACCTGCCACGCAGCCCTTACATGGCAATGGTCTACGGTCAGATGATCTCCGGAGTCGGGTACACAGCCGGCGCAGACGCCCACCTGGAAGCCGGTGAGGAGTTCATCGTCCGCCACGAGACCGACGGCATCGTCGTCGGCGTCACTGGCATCGACGCAGTCGGCACCGTCTACCAGTGGGGGCAGCAGCTCCACGGCGTGCGGGCATAGGCGATGGCGGGAGACTGTATTAGGCAGATCCCACGGCGGGGCTTCGTGCTCTCGCTGGCAGCGACCATTCTCATGATGGCCGCTGCCAGCGCGCCGTCCTTGTTCTACCCCCAGATCGCCGAACGGCTCGGACTCATCCCCGTCGCCACCACACTCGTGTTCGCGGTCTACACCTTCACCCTCCTGGCCGCGCTGCTCTACCTCGGACCACTCTCCGACCACGTCGGCCGACGTCCGGTCTGGCCGCCGGTTCTTTGGCGCTGGCGCTGAGCGTGGCCATGTTCTGGTTCGCCGGTAGCCTCGCGGCGCTCCTGGTCGCCCGAGCCTTGCAAGGGCTCGCAGCGGGTGTGCTGATCCCGGCGCTGTCGGCGATGATGATCGACTTCGAGTCCCCGTCGCATCGGAACATCGCAGCCCTGTGGAACACGATCGGCCCGATGATTGGCCTTGGGGCCGGGGCTCTCGGTGCTGCGCTTCTCCTCGATCTCACCTCCGAACCGACAACTGCCGTCTTCGGGTCGCTCGTGCTTGCCTTCCTCATCGTGGCAACGGTCGTGTGGAGCACATCGGAACTGGCCCCGAAGACCCGGATACGACGTGGCGACCTCCGTCCGCGGTTCACCGTGCCACCGCACCTGCGCCGCATGTTCACCGCCGGAGTGCCCGTGATCATCGCCGGGTGGGCGACCAACGGGCTTTTCCTCGCGCTCGGAGCCGACCTCGTCGGCAGTGAGCTTGGGGGCTCCACGCACACCCAAGCTGGGATCGTCATCTTCGCACTGGCGATCTCCGGAGTCACCGCCTCGTCCGTCCTACAGCGGCGTTCCGCCCGCACCATCAGCCTGTATGCGACCAGTGCCCTGGCGTTCGGCACCGCAGTGAGCATCGGCGCCCTCGCACTCGGTTCCTACTCAGCCTATGTCGCCTCGGTCGCGATCGTCGGTTCCGGGTTCGGCACAGCGTTCCTCGGGGTACTGCGCACACTCATGCCCCACACGGCATCGTCGGAACGCGCCGCCGTGATGGCTGTGATCTACACAGTTGCCTACCTGGCATTCGGCGTGCCCACCATCGTCGCCGGATTGCTCGTGCCGGTGCTCACCCTGTCGGGGACGATGACGATCCTCGGTGCGATCATCATCGCCCTCAGCCTCGTCGCCACCGTCCTGCGCCTGCGCATCCCGCACCCGGCCGCAGGCCCGGCAGAGACTGACGACTTCCCCGAGCCTCCCACCGGCTCTCACCGCCGATCCGCACCCGACCGAGAGGAGCAGCCATGACCTACGTGATCGCGCTTCCCTGCGTGGACGTCAAGGACCGCGCCTGCATCGACGAATGTCCTGTCGACTGCATCTACGAGGGCGAACGCTCGCTCTACATCCACCCCGACGAATGCGTCGACTGCGGAGCCTGCGAACCGGTCTGCCCCGTCGAGGCCATCTACTACGAAGACGACCTGCCCGACGAATGGTCTGACTACTACAGGGCCAACGTCGAGTTCTTCGACGAGTTGGGTTCTCCCGGAGGAGCCGCGAAGATCGGACCGACGGGCTTCGACCATCCCCTCATCGCCGCATTGCCCATCCAACACGAGCAGACCCTCTGAGAAGGGGCTTCCGATTGATCCATACCGACACAACACACAAGCCTTGACTAGTACCCCCTAGGGGTATAGGGTAGGCATATTGATGAAAGGAAATGACATGCAGAGGAGACTGCGAACAGGACTGGCAGCGGGAGCGCTCGGAGTGGCGCTCGTGCTCGCCGGTTGCGCCAGCGGAGCAGACGACGACCAGCAGACCGACCCTTCGGCTACTGAGGAGCATCAGGGCCACGGCGGCAACAACGCAGAAAGCGCTGATGAGGAGATGGAGCACCCGATGGACGGCGGACCGGCACCCGAGGGTATCGCCGAAGCCAGTGAGCCCACCTACCCTGTCGGTACCGAGGTGCAGCTCACGGCCGACCACATGGAAGGCATGGAAGGGGCTACAGCAACGATTTCCGGCGCATTCGACACGTACACGTACTCCGTGAACTACACGCCCGCAGGTGGCGGCGACCCCGTCACTGATCACAAGTGGGTCGTGCAGGAAGAAATTGAGGATGCCGGCGACGAGCGTCTGGCCGACGGCACAGAGGTGACTCTGCTCACCGAGCACATGGAAGGCATGGAAGGCGTAAAGGCCACCATCGCTTCGTCCACCGATGAGACGGTCTACATGGTCGACTACGAGACGGACGGCATGAAGATGACGAACCACAAGTGGGTCGTCGAGAGCGAGATCCAACCAGCGTCCTGAGCCGACGTTCGCTTGCCCGGCCACCGGGTGAGCGGCAATCGGCCTGGCTCGATGACGGAGGAGAGGAATCATGACGGACCCGAACTCACACCAGCACCACGGCCACGAAACCGATACACCCGCCCACGGCGAGCATCACCACGGGTCTGTGTCCGCGCACGCCTCGGCGGATGCGCACGGCACGCTCGAGGGTCAGCACACCGGGCATCAGGGCCACGCCATGGACCACGGGCAGCACTCAGGCCACACGGGCCTCGACGAGCACGGCGGCCACGATGAGCATGCCCAGCACGGTGGGCACGGAGATCACAGCGGCCATGGCGGGCACGGGGACCACGTTGGCCAGTTCCGCCGGCTGTTTTGGATCAACCTCGTCATCGCCATCCCCGCGGTTGCCCTCTCACCGATGTTCGCCATGCTGCTGGGCTACGAGGTCCCCGGCTGGGCGGGCTGGGTCGCCGCGGCACTGGGCACCGTCATGTACGTCTGGGGCGGCAGGCCCTTCCTCACCGGTGCCGTCAGCGAGTTGAAGTCCCGCAAGCCCGGGATGATGCTGCTCATCGCTCTGGCGATCACGGTGGCCTTCTTCGCCTCCTGGGCCGCCACGCTCGGGCTCGTCCATCACGAGCTCGAATTCTGGTGGGAACTGGCGCTGCTGATCGTCATCATGCTGCTGGGCCATTGGATCGAGATGCGCTCCCTGGCCCAGACCACCTCGGCGCTCGACTCGTTGGCGGCACTGCTGCCAGACGAGGCCGAGCGCGTCGAGGGCGAGAACGTCGTCAAGGTGGCCCCAGCCGACCTCGACGTGGGCGACGTGGTCATCGTGCGCCCCGGCGGCAGCGTCCCGGCCGACGGAACCATCGTCGACGGCCGCGCCGAGATGGACGAGTCCATGATCACCGGCGAGTCCCGCCCGGTCTCTCGCGGCGAGGGCCAGACCGTCACCGCCGGCACCGTCGCCACCGACTCCGGCCTGCGGGTGGAGATTACCGCCACCGGTGACGACACCGCCCTGGCCGGCATCAACCGGCTCGTCGCCGAGGCGCAGAACTCATCCTCCCGCGCCCAGCGGATCGCCGACAAGGCCGCGGCCTGGCTGTTCTGGTTCGCTCTTGGCGCGGCGCTGGTCACTGCGGTCGTCTGGACGCTCATCGGCATGCCCGACGAGGCCGTCGTGCGCACCATCACCGTGCTCGTCATCGCCTGCCCCCACGCCCTCGGCCTGGCGATCCCGCTGGTCGTCTCCATCGCCACCGAGCGAGCCGCCCGCGGAGGCGTCCTAGTGAAGGACCGCCTGGCGCTGGAGTCCATGCGGCAGGTCGACGCGGTGCTGTTCGACAAGACCGGCACGCTGACCAAGGGCGAGCCCACCGTCACCGGCGTCGAGCCGACCGGCGAACTCGACGCCGACCAGGTCCTCGCCCTCGCTGCCTCGGCCGAGGCCGACAGCGAGCACCCGCTCGCCAAGGCCATCGTCACCGCCGCCAAGGACAAGGGCCTTGCCCTCCAGCAGGCCAGCGGCTTCTCATCCTCGCCCGCCGTCGGCGTCACCGCGACCGTCTCCGGCCAGGAGGTCCGCGTCGGCGGGCCCCGGCTGCTCGAGGAGACCGGTCAGCACGAGGTCGGCACGGCCGAGGCATGGCGCTCCGAGGGCGCGATCATTTTGCACGTTCTCCGCGGCGGCCAGGTGGTCGGCGGGCTGAGGCTCGCCGACGAGGTCCGGCCAGAATCCCGCGACGCCGTCGACGCCCTCCACGCCCTCGGTGTCGAGGTCGTCATGATCACCGGCGATGCCGAGGCGGTCGCAAACGAGGTGGGACGGGAGCTCGGCATCGACCGCGTCTTCGCCGGCGTGCGCCCGGAGGACAAGTCCGCGAAGGTCTCCCAGCTGCAGGAAGAGGGCAAGAGGGTCGCGATGGTCGGCGACGGCGTCAACGACGCCCCGGCTCTGGCGCAGGCCGATGTCGGCATCGCGATCGGCGCGGGCACCGATGTCGCCATCGCCTCGGCCGGGGTGATCCTGGCCAGTTCCGACCCACGCAGCGTGCTCTCGATCATCCAGCTGTCGCGACGCGCATACGGCAAGATGAAGCAGAACCTGTGGTGGGCCGCCGGCTACAACCTTCTTTCGGTGCCGTTGGCGGCCGGTATCCTGGCACCGGTGGGATTCGTCCTGCCAATGTCGATCGGCGCGATCCTGATGTCAGCCTCCACCGTGGTTGTCGCGCTCAACGCCCAGCTGCTGCGGCGCATCGACCTCACACCCGAAGCCAGCACGCGTTCCGTCCTGGAGCGCCAGAAGTAAGGACATGCCCATGTCTGTCGATACCGATTCCCACCAGCACGGCTACATCAGCGACAAGGAGCGCTATCTCGGCCGCATGAAGCGCATCGAAGGACAGGCGCGTGGGATCGCGAAGATGATCGATGAGGAGAAGTACTGCATCGACATCCTCACCCAGGTCTCCGCTCTGACCCGTGCCCTCCAGGGGGTTGCGACTGGTCTGCTCGACGACCATCTCAAGCACTGCGTGCTTGATGCCGCCAAGCTCAGCGACGAGGCGGCCGTCGAGAAGATCCAGGAAGCCACCGACGCCATCAACCGGCTCGTTCGCTCCTGAACCCGGACCCCGATCACCGCGTTCCAGGACACGGCGGGCACAAACCCTCAGGATGCCAGCGCGCTTGATCCTTGCCGACGCGCCGTCCGCCCGCGACGCGCTCACCTTCGCTAAGCGGGCCGCGCAGGCCGGTGCCCACGGCGTGCGCTTGCAGGCCGCGGCCGGGCTGCTGCGCATGAGCGCAGCCGCGCTAACGCCCCGTGGTGCGCTCGACCGCACTCCTACGATCCTCGTCCTTCGCACGCTCCGCTCCGACCCTCAGCTGCAGTGCGACGTCACCGTGGAAACGTTAACCGCGACCGCCGACCCTCTTACCCTGGCGTTGCCGGAAACCGCGCTGGCACCCGCCTGGACCAGCGTCGAACCCCCGCAACACGGGTGGAGACTTATTGCGGATGTGTCCAGCCTTACGCTGATGCGCAGCGCCCGTGCCGGCATCGAGGCCGTCGCCCAAGCACTTCCCGACAAACCCGGCGACGATGTCGTCCGCAAGATCCGGGGCACGGTTTGGGGCACCCCGGACACGGCACTCGCATCGCCGCCACAAGGCGTTGCGTTCGCCGCCTACGTCTGCGGGTTCCTCAGCCGAGGAAACGGGGCCACGATCTCAACCGCCGGCCGTTGGACGCGGTTGACCCTCCCGACTGGACACGTGCTCCTGCGCGGACCCGTCGCCTCTGGCCTCACCCCGATCCGCCGCACCCGGCCACGCGTTTCCGAGTCCGTCACATCGATTGAATAACCCTTGATACCCTATAGGGGTATGGGGTAGTATTGATGACTATGAAAAAGGTTGAGCACGTGCACGCCACGTATGACACACCGCATCTGAATGCGGCGGTCGGAGTCTTCGCGTTGCTGGCGAATCCGGTGAGTGTGAAGATGATCCTCGCCATTCGCGACATCGAGGTCTCTGCCAATCATCTGGCGGACATCGTCGACCTTCCCGTCGACCAGACCTCCCACGAGCTTCACCGCCTGGAGTCGGCCGGGATCGTGAGTCGGCAGCGACGCGAGTCCGGCGACTTCTACCTATTGAACGGTGTGCCTGCCGGGGCGCTGGCTGAGGCTGCGATCTTCCATGCCGAACATCAGCAGCAGGAACGCACTCGTGCGGGTTCTCCCACCTCGAACTCGCGACCGAACTGACAGAGGAGGCATCATGCCCCGTTTTTCCCGATTGACCCCTGAGACCGCAGTGGGGGCCTCACGAGACTTGCTCGGCGATCTCGTCGAGCGGCACGGCCAGGTCGGAGACATGGTCTCGACGATGGCGCACTCCCCGGCGGTGCTCGGCGGCTATCTGCAGCTGAGCAAAGCCATGCGTCGCGCCAAGCTCGACCGTAAGGTCAGCGAGCTCGTTTCGATCGCCGTGCAGTCGAAGCAGGGATGCGGAATGTGCCTGGCCTCGCACATCAGCGCGGCACGATCGCTCGGGGTCAGCGATGACGAGATCGCACTCGCCCAGCAGGGTACGGCGATGACCGGCCCGGTCGCGGCGATGATCGCGCTCGGCCTCCAGGTCTACCGTGACCCTACGTCGATCACCGACGAGCAGATTGACGAGCTTCGGGGATACGGGTACAGCGACCGTGAGATCTCTGATGTCGTCGGGGTCGTGTCGCTGAACATTCTCACCGGCGCCTTCAACCTGGTTGCTGGCCTCACGCCGGGCGACTGACTTCGCCGGCGACTTGGTGCCTTGGCCGAGAGGATAGGCAGCGGTCTGCAAAACCGTTTACACGGGTTCGAATCCCGTAGGCACCTCCACTTCCCGCTGAGCCCAATAGGACACACGTCGCTGGAGGCGAGTGATGGAGAGCCAGCACATCTTCAACGGTGACATGACACGCGCCGCGCGCATCCTCGTGAAGGTGAGCGCCCAATATATCGCCCGTGAAGCCAACGTGACCAAGGAAGAGTTGCGCGACTTCGAGAAGGGGCGACACGACTTGTCGTAGAAGAAGCAGGAGCGTGTGCGGGCCACCCTCGAAGAATTGGGGGCAGAGCTTCTGCCTGACGGACCCAACGGCGGCTACGGCATCCGTCTGAAGTTCGGCCGTTCCAGGATCTACTCACTTGAACGTTGCGAGGGCGAGGGCGGGCCGCGGCTCACAACAGAGTCTGATCGTCGGACCCAGGCCCATGTGCCCTTCTCGGAACCGGATTCAAACCTACCTTTTCACCTGGAAGATCGCACCACGGCCTCACTGCGCATCCTGGTGCCGTTGCGCCTGGGCCGGCTTTGGCCGTCACACCTTGCCTCTGCTCCAGGAATGGAAGCGTGGGCACGCTGAGCTCATCGAATACAGTCGCCCGACGGACCCGATCTGGGCCCTGCGCGACGGGGGCGATCGATGCCGCACTCATCCGCTCTTCTTCACCCAAACGTGCCATTGGTCCGGGTTTGGAGCGGTTACCGCTGTTCACCGAACGCCTGGTTGCATCGGTGACGAGTACCGACTCGCGTGCCCGGCAGGAGTCGGTGACCCTAGCCGATCTCGCTGACGGGCCGGTGGCGGTCTGCGCGACCGCTCCGACGGCCACCGGGGAGCTGTGGAGTACGACTGCTCGCATGCCGCGCACGATCTCGGTGGCGAACACGGACGAGTGGTTAACCCGCATCGCTGTCGGCGACGCCATCGGCATCACTGCAGAGGCGACAACGCACAACCACCGCGCGCCGGAGGTGGTCTATCTGCCCATCGAGGATGCCCCACGGGTGACCGTGGCGCTGACCTGGCCAGGGCAGAGGAGGAGCCACCCGCAGGTAGGGGTCTTCGCCACCTGCGCACAGGACTACTTCACCCGACTCATCGACATCGGCTCCCCACCCCGGCTGCTCTCCACCGGGGCCGATGGTCAGCTGACGTAGCTCCCCACTGCAGCTATGCGACCGACCATCCCCCAGGTAGCCCATCCTCGGGTGCGACGGGACCCCTGAGCTTCATTCCGTGTCGGAGCTACAGATCACACTCGACAATCTCGCTCTAGCGCGATATGATCGCCCTATGACGATGATTCAAGAGGAGGGGGCAACCCTCGACGAAGTGGCGACAGTAGCGTACGCCCACCTGTTCCAGGCATTTGCGGAGCCGACGAGGTTAGCGATCGTGCAGCACCTCGCCTCCGGGGAGCACCGGGTCCGGGACCTGGTCGAGCACATGGGCCTGGCCCAGTCCACGGTGAGCAAGCATGTCGGCTTCCTCGTCGAGTGCGGCCTGGCGACGATGCGCCCGGAAGGGCGCTCCACCTGGTACTCGCTGGCACAGTCCGAGCTCCTGCGTACCCTCATCGCCGCTGCCGAACGCCTCCTCGATGCCACCGGTACGCAGGCCCTGCTCTGCACGCACCTGCGACTCCCACATACCCACCACGCGACAGATACGGACCAGAAGTAGACATGGGCGCAGGACACAATCACGGCCCCGCCGCCAGCGAGACCGGTCACCCCGGAGATTTCCGCAAGAAACTCTGGATCGCATTCTCGATCACCGCGACGATCGTCGTCGCCCAGGCCATCGGCTCGATCATCACCGGCAGCCTCGCACTGCTGACCGACACCGCCCATGCCATTACCGATGCCTCCGGGCTGCTGGTCGCACTGATCGCCGCGACGCTGATGCTCAAGCCCGCCAACTCCAAGCGCACCTGGGGGTTCCGGCGTATCGAAGTGATCGCAGCCCTCGGACAGTCGGCACTGCTGCTGGCGGTGGGCACCTACGCCGCCATCGAAGGCATCCGGCGACTGTTCGAGCCGCCGGAGGTGCCCGCAAGCGAACTGCTGATATTCGGCATCATCGGCCTGGTCGCGAACATCATCGCCATCACCATCCTCGCCTCCAGCCGCGGCTCGAACTTCAACATGCGTGCCGCGTTCCTCGAAGTTCTCAATGATGCCCTCGGGTCGCTCGGAGTGATCATCGCGGCGATCGTCATCGCCACGACCGGGTTCATGCAGGCCGATGCCATCGCCGGACTGCTTATCGCCGCATTGATCGTGCCTCGCGCGTTCAAGCTCATGCGCGAGACCACTGGCGTCCTTATGGAGTTCACTCCCAAGGGCCTCGACCTCGACAAGGTGCGTTCGCACATCCTCGAACTTGACCATGTCAAAGATGTCCATGACCTGCACGCCTCCACTGTGGCGACCGGCCTGCCGATCCTGACCGCCCACGTCGTCGTCGAGGACGAGTGTTTCACCGACGGTCGTGCCGCGCAGACGCTCCACGAGATCAAAGATTGCGTCGCAGGACACTTCGAGGTCTCCATCCATCACTCGACCTTCCAGATCGAGACCGAGCACATTGCCGAACATGAACCGGAAATCAGCAAGCACGACTGAACGCAGTGCCCCTCCCGGGCTCGTTCCGGGCGGGGGCGCTTCCGCGTCACGCAGGTAGGCACTACCCCTATGGGGTAGTAAGGCCAATTGGCACCACGGGCAGACACGGGAAGGAATCCCATGAAAAACTTCAGGCCATTCCCGAAGTACGGCGGAACGAAAACCGCTGCAATCACCGTCGTGGTCGGTGCTTTCCTGCTCACCGGATGCACGGCCGCCAACGACTCATCCTCAGCCTCCCGGCACTAACGATCAGCTGTCACCAGTTCCTGCTTCACGCCCGCCAGCTGTTTCTCAACTGCTGACCTTTGCCTCGCAGCACGCTTCAGCACAGATTCGCAAGGCTGCACGCGAGAGCATCCCCGACTGATAGCCCGCCGTCGACCACGAGAGGTGACTCCTCTGCACCCGGTGCCTGAGGCGGAAGTCGAGCGGCAGGTGGCACGGCCTCAGAATCGCCTTCCCGGCATGAGCGCACTGTCAGGCGCGCGCCTGGGACATGTCCGCGACGCAGCGGTCAGGGTGGTCGGCTAGGGCGTGTCTGAGAATGGATCCGGGGTCTTAGCCCAACCCTCGAAGCATTATCAGACACGCCCTAGGTCGAGGTGGCGCTCACGACCCGACGAGCAACCTCACTCCCATGACCGCAATGAACAGCGGGGCCCCTTCCCCAGTGGCCTGCGTGTCTTGCATGCCCGGCACAATCGGTCGTTTGTGGCGAGGGACCCCGCCATGCGCCGTGCGCGCCACATCCGACCCTGTCCGCCCGCCACATGACTCGCCACAACCGACCCGCCAGAGCGGCAGCCGCCCGTACGTTTCTGGCGGGCCCTGGGGCGCGCGGGAGCGCCCACCGGGACACCCAGATTTCACGCCGACCGGATCCCGCCTGATATGCGAAGAGTTCACCGCGCGTCGTGTGAACTCTTCGTTGCATCTCGACAATTGGGCACCGCCGCGTAACGCGCCACGCTCACGACTGGGTTCGCCCTTCCTTCGACGGCCGGAGGGGACTCAGGATGGGCCCATGGCCACATGGGAACCCGACGACGCAGGCGTCCTCCCCCTGCCCAGCGGACGACTGGTCCGCGGACGCCGATGGTCCGCACCCGTACAGCAAGAGCCCGACTGGGGGGGTCTACGCCCTGTGGCGCCGACCCCACCCCTCCCGGCCTCACGTCCGGGTGCCGTGGCCGGACTTCGGTCTGCCCCTCGACTCCCGCCAGGCCCGGGACGCGATCGACCAGGCCTTGCAGCTCAGCACCCATCACCGGGTCGAAATCGCCTATGGCGGCGGCCGAGACCGCACCGACACGATTCTGGCCACCCTGGCCTGCCACGAGGGTCTCGAACCAGAGGCCGCCATCCGGTGGGTCCGGGAGCACTACGACGCCCATGCGGTAGAGACCCCGTGGCAACGCCGATGGGTCAGAGCATCACGTAAGGGCGGGGAGGCCCGCTGAGCTGCCTGCTCCTTCCCCTCGCCCGCACGGCCCCTCTCAAGGATCTGGATAATCGCCCGACAGAAGTTCTGGAAATCTCCGACGAGCTTGGCATCGCCGCCGTCCCGCCCGCCCATGGGGCCAGCCCCCTACGCTGACCCCATGTGGACCCGCATTCACGCCCGTCTGGGGCTGACCGATCCAGAGCTCAAACCTGAGCACATCGAGGCCGCAGTACGCGAGAGTCTCAAGGAGGAAGAGGAACTGGACTGGAAGGTCCAGCTCCCCCTACCTGACGACCTCAAGGGTCCTGATCTGGAAGCCAAAGCCCGCGAGCTGGCGAAGGATGTCGCCGCCATGGCCAACGGAGACGGCGGCGTGATCGTGTACGGAGTGCAAGAGAAACGCTCCAACACGCCGATGGCGATCGTAAGCGTCGGGGAAGTCTCCGAAGTACAGGAGCTGCAGATCCGGCGCGCCATCCTGGCCCGCACCTACCCACCTGTCTCTGGCGTGCAGTTCGAACACGTGATCTGGGACGACGGGCGCCGGGTCCTGGCATTGCACGTGCCAGCCAGCCCGGAGGCACCGCACTTGATCCGCCCTCCCAAAGACAAGTCGGATCAGGGATGGTTCCAAGCCCCGTGGCGCAACGGCTCCCACACGGCGAACATGACCGAACGCCAGATCGAGGAGGCCTACCGACGGCGGGAGCAACGGCGACGCGAGCAACGCGCGAGCGTGAGCGAGCGATTTCACGACTTCGTGGTGGCCGTCGGCGCCGACCCTGAACTGGGCTCGAACGCACGCACTGTCAACGGCACGACTATCATGGGGCCGCCTCCCATCTGGATGACCGCCGTGGCCGTCCCGCTCCAACCGCGCGTCGACCCCCGTCGACTGAGCGCTATCGGGGCAACCCGGTTCCTGGACGCCGTGAAGGCCCGTCGGCCAGAGCAATCGTTCGAGGGTCTCAGCGCATTGAGGACATCCGCCTTCTCCGAGCTGCGGCGGGGGTTGGGCCTGTACCACCACACCTACCTCCCCCGCCCCGACTACCCCCAAGGCGCCCGCCTGGAAATCCACGGGGACGGCGGCTTAGGTCTGGGCGTGACTCGAGACGGCAGATTCGGCAGGGATGACCTCACCCCGGAATTCGTGGCAGCCGAGGACGCCGAAACCCTCGCCTGGGACTTGACGGCCATGCTGGTGCGAACCGTCGAGGCCGGCAACGTGAGCGGCGACTTCCTTGTGAAGTTCGGCCCCTCCCGGCCACCAGAGGGGATCCGACGGCGCAGCTGGATGGGAAGCATGTACGCATCCATCAGCGACGACGACCGTCTTCGCGGGCTCAAGGCCGTATCGGGGACCGCAGTGGCCACACACGGCCGCCGGGAGCTTGTGCGCAGTGTGTGGGAACTGCTGGAGGACTTCTTGTCCCAGCGGGGTGCTCTGCCCAGCATCACGGCGGATCAGTTCGCCACGGCACTCGCCCTGGAGGATGACTAAGCCGCCAGCAGCTCCCTGGCCAATCCCTGGGCGATCTCGAGGCTCCGGCCATCCGGGTCGACGCCGCGCTGCGCGATTGCCCCCTCGAGCAGCAGGAACACATGCTCGGCCAGACGCTGAGCAGCCTCCTTGCCGCGCTCGGCCGCGATCAGGCGCTGGACTTTCTCCCGTACGGCCTGCTTGTGTTCCCGGATGACGGTCAGGCCAGGGTGGTCCCCCCGCAGTTCAGCGGCCGCGTTGAGGAACGCGCACCCGTGCAGGGCACCATCGGCGTCATCGCGGTAGGAGTCGAACACCGCCAGCACCCGCGGCTCCGGCGCCACGGCCAGGCGCTCCTGCAGGCGCACCCACCACCGCTCGTGACGCTGACGCAGGTAGGCCTCCACGAGGGCCTCCTTGGACCCGAACCGGTTGTAGAGGGTGCGCTTGGTCATGCCCGCCTCCGCGGCGATCGCCTCCACCCCCACCGCGTGGATCCCCTGGGCGTAGAACAGCCGTTCCGCCGCGTCCAGGATGCGACGGGCCCCCGGCGTGAGCGCCGGCGTCTGAACCTGAGCCATGGGACCTCCTCGTTGACTTCACCGACCAGTGTACGTAGTCTCCTGCAGAATTCACCGATCGGTGAATTCTCTTTGTCGGGCGGCCACGCCCAGATAGGACCGCCGCGATGTCCCGCACCGAGACCACCCCCGTCGGACGGGCCGACAACGGCGCCCGCCCCCTCACCCCTCGGGCCACAGTGGCGCTCACGGCGGCCGGCGCGAGCCTCATCGCCGCCTGCTATGGGCTTGCCCGCTTCGCCTACGGCTTGTTCTTGCCCGCCTTCCGCGAGGCGTTCGCGCTGGACGCGGCCACCGCCGGGCTGATCGCCTCGGCCAGCTACACGGCCTACTGCGTGGGCATCCTGGCCGCTACGGCCCTGACGCCGCGGGTTGGGGCACGCCCGGTGGCGGTGACCGCGGGGGCGTTGGCCACGGCCGGGTGCGCGATGATCGCCGCGACCCCTTCAGCGTTGGTCCTCGGGGTCGGGGTGGCGGTGGCCGGCTCCAGCACGGGCGTGGCCTCCCCGCCCCTGGCCCGCGCGGTCTCCGAGCACGTGACGGCGGCCCGGCAGGACCGGGTCCAGACGGTGGTGAACGCCGGCACCGGGGTAGGGGTGATGGTCTCCGGCCCCGTCGCCCTGCTGACCCAGGAGCAGTGGCGCACCGGATGGTGGATCTTCACCGCCCTGGCCGCGCTGGTCACCCTCTGGATCTGGAGGACCGTGCCCGCCGGCCGGCAGGGGGCCGCCCGCGCAAAGGCAGAGTCTGCGCAGGCCGACGGGCGGCCCCCACTGTTTCCGCCGGGCGCGTGGGCCCTGGTCACCGCCTCCGCGGTCATGGGAGCTTCCAGCGCGGCGGGGTGGACGTTCGGTCAGGACTTCCTGCAGACCGCCGGCGGTCACGGGCCCGGTCTGGCTACGGCGGCGTGGATCGTGCTGGGTGCGTGCGGGTTGGCCGGGGCGGCCGCCGGGGATCTCGTGGGACGGATGTCCCTGCCCACCGCCTGGACCGGACTGATGGCCGTCTTCGCTGCGGCGACCGCGGCGTGGGCGCTGTGGCCGCAGGACCCGGTGGTTGCCGTCGCCGCCTCAGGCGCATTCGGAGCGATTTACATCGCCCTGACCGGGGTGCTGCTGCTCTGGGGCACGCGCCTCTATCCCGGCCGCGCCTCCACCGGGGTGGGTCTGGCGTTCTTGGCCATCGCCGCCGGCCAGGCCGCGGCCTCCCCCGCTCTGGGCGCCCTGGCGGGGGCCGCGGACATGCGCCTGGCGTTTCTGATCGCCGCCGGAGCCGGGGTGGCCGGCGCGATGCTGCGTCCATCACGGGCTCACACACGCACGTGAGGGTCATTCCCCCGCGGGAAGGTGCCTGCAGGACGCGATCCAGCACGGGGTGGTCTGAGTGATGGCGACCTGGCGAGCGACGACCAGGAAGGACGCCGCGGCCAAGGCCACGACCATGGTCCGCGCGTCGGCGGGAGGGCAGGTCACTCCAGACGACGCAGCGCCGCCTCGATGAGGGCACGCCCGTTGCCCTCTGTAAGTGCGCCCAGGAACACGGCCTGCGCAGCACCGTCGGACAACAGAACGAGCTCCCAGGCCACTGAACCCGGGTCGGCCACCTGGGGGCACTGAGCGGCAAGACAGGCCGCCACTGCGTCGACGAGGCCCTTCTTCGCCTCGGCGAGGAGGTCGGCGATCCAGGGGTCGGACACCGCCGCAGCCACATAGGAGTAGTAGACGGCCATCCCGGTCCGAGACGACGCCGCCGGGCCGAAGGCGTGCATCAGCAGGGACTTCAGCGTGGTCGGATCGTCGCGGGGCCCCAGTGCTTCGGAGTGGTGATCAGCCGCACCACGCAGCATCAGCTCCGCACTGGCACGGACGAGCTCCGTCTTCGCCGTGAAGTAGTACTGGACCCGCCCGGGCGAGACACCGGCCGCCTCCGCCACGGACCGTACGCTGACAGCGGCGATTCCCCTGGTGGCGATCACCTGCCAGACGCCGGCCAAGATCTCTTCTCTTTTGCCCTGATCCATGTTGACCATCCTATCGATACGAACGTATCCTTACCGTCATGCAATACAAACGTATCGTTCAGCGGGTGGGTCGTGTGATGAAGGTGGTGGCCGTCGCGGTCATCCTGGGCCTCGCCGCCAGCAAGGTGGTGGATCTCTTCACCGCCGACCCACAAGTCGGGCACTGGCGCACTCAGGAGGCGCGGTCCGCCTATGAGAGGGCCTACCGCGACGTCCTCGCCGGTCTGCCGGCACCAGACGTCACACGCGAGGTGAAGACGGACTACGGCATTGTCCATGCCCTCGTGTGGAACGGCCCCGACGACGCCGGAGCACCAGTCCTCCTCATGCCCGGCCGGTCCAGCGGTGCACCGATGTGGGCCGAAAATCTGCCGTCGTGGATCGGACAGCGCACTGTCATCGCACTCGATCCGATCGGGGATGCCGGCCTGAGCGCACAATCGATGCCCCTGGGAGAGCCCGCAGATCAGGGCGCATGGGTGTCCCAAGCCATCGACGGGTTAGGCATGAACACGGTCCACGTGGTCGGTCACAGCTTCGGTGGCGCCACCGCGACCGAGCTGGCCCTGGCCCACCCAGAACAGGTCGCTTCCCTCACCCTGCTCGAGCCGATCATGGCCGCCAGCGGAATGCCGGCCTCGATCTACTTCTGGTCGACCATCGCAGCACTCCCCACCCCGCAGTCCTGGCAGGACCGCGCGCTGGCGGAGATCGGGGGCACCACAACAGACGACGTCGCCGAACGCTCTCCGATGTCCGTGATGATCAGCGAGGCAACGCAGGGGTATACGGCTGCGCTGCCCATGCCGCGCACCTTGACGGACGATCAGTGGCGTTCCTTGACGATGCCGGTGAGGCTCGACATCGGCGGCGAATCAGCACTCGCCGGCGGTCCGGGTGCCGCGGAACGCGTCACCAGGCTCGTTTCACAAGCCGAGGTCACCGTGTGGCCTGGGGGCACGAACTCGCTGCCCATGGACGAGGCAGACGCGCTAGGACGGGAGCTTCTCGACTTCTGGGACGCCAGCGAGGGGCGGTGAGCCGGTCGGGACTGCTGCACGGATAGGTGACAGGGTGGGTCAGGCTGCCTGAGCGGCCGGTGCGGTCATGATGGTCTCGTATTCAACGGGAGTCAATCGGCCCAGGGCTGTCTGCCTGCGCCGGCGGTGGTAGGTCCGCTCAATCCAGGTGACGATCGCGATCCGCAGCTCCTGGCGAGTGGCCCAGGTGCGACGGTCCAGGACGTTCTTCTGCAGCAGCGCGAAGAAGCTCTCCATGGCCGCGTTGTCACCGGCGGCACCGACCTTGCCCATCGAACCGACCATGTCGTGGTGGTGCAGGGCGCGGACGAATTTCCTGGACCGAAATTGCGATCCGCGGTCTGTGTGCAGGATACAGCCGGCCACCTCGGTGCGTCTGGCCACGGCATTGTTTAGCGCATTCACGGCCAGGCGCGACTTCATCCGGTCGCTGATCGAGTAGCCCACGATCCGGTTGGAGTACACGTCCTTGACCGCGCACAGGTAGAGCTTGCCTTGACCGGTGCGGTGTTCGGTGATGTCGGCCAACCAGAGTTCGTTCGGGGCGTCGGCGGTGAAATCGCGTTTCACCAGATCGTCGTGGACCGGTGGGCCCGGCTTCTTGCCGTTCTTGCCGCGCTTCTTGCCGAACGCGCTCCACCAGCCGTTGGCCGAGCACACCCGCCACATCGTCCGGTCACACGCGGCGTGGCCGGCGTCTCGGGCCTCATCGGCCAGGTACCGGTAGCCGAACTCGGGGTCGTCGCGATGGGCGTCGAACAACGCGTTGGCCAGGTACGCCTCGGCCAGTTCGGCGTCGGTGACCGGGGTGGCGCGCCAGCGGTAGTAGGGGCTGGCGGGCGAGCTTGAGGACCCGGCACGTCACCGTGACGGGGATCCCGTCGGCGGCCAGCTCACGGACGAGCGGGTATTTCATTTTCCCGGCAGGTTCGCCTGGGACAGATAGGCCGCCGCCCGGCGCAGAACCTCGTTCTCCTGCTCCAGCAGCCGGATGCGCTTCTTGGCCTCCCGGAGCTCGGCGTGCTCGGCGGCGCTCGTTCCGGGTGTGGAGCCCTCTTCCACGTCCGCCCGGCGCATCCAGTTGCGCAGGCAGGACTCGGCAATGCCGAAGTCCGCGGCGATCTGCTTGATGGTCTGGCCAGGTTCACGATCGCGGACGACGCGCACGACGTCGTCGCGGAACTCCTGGGGATAGGGCTTGGGCACGGTGTTCATCCTTCCAGCAACGCCTCACAGCGTCACAGATCAGATGTCACCTATCCGTGCAGCAGTCCCTTGCCATCGTGCGACTACGCGCCGTGAGGGCCAGGGGACGCACGCGGGCCTCCTGAGTGGGCGCGTCGATTGAAGCGTCGGAACAGCAGGGGGCGCCCCCTGCCGCGTGGTGGGGCCGAGCCATCGCCCGACCCCGCCGCGAGGCACGAGTCACGCCGCGTGGGGCTCGTCGGAACGCAGTTGCCCGGCCAGTGCCAGGACGCCGGCCAAGGCCAGCGGGACCATCCCCGCGGCCACGAACAGTGCTCCTGGGGCGACGGCGGCGGAGACCGCCCCCACGAGCCCGACGGACAGCGGCATGAACGCGATCGAAACGAAGAAGTCCAGGCTCGCCACCCGTCCGAGCATGTCCAAGGGCACGTGCGCCTGGAGGACGGTCCCCCAGATCACCATGCCCACTCCGATGCCGGCCCCGTAGAGCATCAGACCGGCCCCGATGATCCAGGGGTTCAGCGTCCAAGCAGGCAGGGCCAGCGGGACACAGGCCAGAGCCCAGACTCCCACCATTACGGGCAGGAACCGCCGCGGCGCCTCCATGCCGCCAGCAAGCAGCGAGCCGACCAGCCCGCCGACGCCCAGCGCCGCCAGCACCGCCCCGTAGACCGCGGCACCGTTCTCGTGGCCGTCGCGCAGCAGCACCGGCAGCAGCACCTCGAGGACGCCGGTCGTCACCAGGCCCATGACGGCGGCGAACAGGACGCTGCTCCTCACCCAGCGCGTCCGGAGGACGTACGTGAATCCCTCGGCCAGGTCCCGGAACGGGTGCTGAGGCGCCGCATTCGTATCTGGAGGGCCCACCGCAGGCAGGCGGGCGGCCAGCACCGCGCCGGCCGCGAGCGAAAGGGCAATGAGCAGCCCGCCCGCAGGAGGTGTCGTCGCACCGATGACCGCCCCGGTCAGGGCTGGTGCCAGGGCCTGACCGACGACGGGCCGCGTCGCCCCCTCGAGGCCGTTCACGGCCATCAGCTGCTCTTCCTCGACGAGCAGCGGCACCAACGCCGTGTAGGCCGGGAAGAAGAACGCCGTCGATGCCCCGACGATCAGTGCTGACAATCCCAGGAGCCAGTACTGAACGGCCCCCATCGTGGCGAGGCCGGAGACGACACCGGCCGCCACCGCATTGACGACCAGGACGGCCACCAGGATCCCCTTCTTCGACAGGCGATCGGCGACGACGCCGGCCGGCAGTGAGGCAGCCAGCAGGCCGACACCGCTCCACATGACGACGCCGGCCAGCGTCGGCGGATCAGCTCCGAGCTCCAGCACTTGCATGGCCAGGTACAGGTTCCAGGCACCCTGGCCGAAGATGGCCAGCACCATCGCCAGGAACAGCGGCCGATACCGGGGAGAGGACAGAGGTGCCAGTGCGGTGATCGAGGTCAACGGCTCACCCCCTCGGTGCTCAGCTCGAGACGCGGCCAGTCGGTCAGGTCTCGGAGCATCTGGCGGTCGTGAGTGGCCACCACCACGGCCGCCCGGGTCTCCCGGATGGCGTCCGTGAGCTCGTCCACCAGCGCGGCGGAGAGGTGGTTGGTCGGCTCGTCGAGCATCAACAGGTCCGGCTGTTCAGCCAGGCACAGCGCCAGGTGGAGCCTTCGCTGCTGCCCCTGAGACATCCGCCCAACGGGCGTGTCCAGGCTCCGCGGTTCTAGCAGGCCCAATGACCCGAGTGACGGCACACCGTTGTTCCTCGCCATCAGACCGTTGCGGTGCAGGTGCGCCTCGAACGCCTGCCGCGCCGTGTGTCGCGGGTTCCATGCGGGCACTTCCTGGGCGAGCAGCGCGATCTTCGCGCCCGTGTGCCGCAGGATGCGGCCGGCAGTGGGCTCGAGGATGCCGGCGAGGACCTGGAGCAACGTGGACTTGCCGGCGCCGTTCGGGCCGGTGAGCAGCAGGCGATCCCCGCCGTGGAGCTCGACGGAGGCCGGCCCGTGGAGGCGGCCGGCCAGGCCGACCCCCTCCGCACTGAGCAGTGGCCGGCCTGCCCTGGTCGTCGAGGCCGGCCACGTCAGGGACCGGGGCGGGTCCGGCACGGTGATCTCGTGCGCCGCCAGATCCCGCATCCTGCGGTTGAAGGTTTGGACCACGCCGCCGGCGCGAGTGGCCCGCTGGTGCTTGCCCGTCCCCTTGTCCGGACGCCACCGGTCCTGGAGACGTCCGCGGGCGGCCTCGGCCGCGCTGGTGAGGGCGGCGTGTTCGGCCAGCTGCTGCTCATGCTCCTGTTCCCAGGCGGCCCGCTCGGCACGCCGCCCCTTCTCCCAGGCCTCATAGCCTCCGGTGTACTGCCGGGGGCGACCGTCACGAGTGGGATCCAGGTCGAGGAAGACGTCGGCGACGTCCTTCATCAGTGCGCGGTCATGGGTGACCACGGCGAACCCCCCAGCGTGCTCCCTCAGTGCCCGTGTCAGGTACTCCAGGGCCCCGGCGTCGAGATGGTTGGTGGGCTCGTCCAGCAAGAGCAGGTCCACCGCAGAGCCCAGGACGACGGCCAGCCGGACGCGGTACCGCTGTCCGACGGACAGTGCCCGCAGCGGACAAGCCCGATCCGTGCAGGCGGACAGGCCGTGCAACGCGAGGTCGATGCGCCGCTCGGCGTCCCAGGCGTCGAGGGCGGTGGCCGTCTCCAGCGCTCGGGCGTAGGCGTCATCGGCTCCAGGCCTGCCCTCTGCCATGGCGAGGGTGGCCTCCTCGAGGCGGTCCAGGACACGGAGGGACTCGCCGATGGAGTCGTGGACGAGGTCACCGACCGTGCGGTCGTCGTCCACGTCGAGGTCCTGTTCGACGAGGGCGACCGTCCCTGCGCGGGTCACGGTGCCGGAGTCCGGCATCAGGGTGCCGGCGAGCACATGCAGCAGCGTGGTCTTGCCGCGGCCGTTCTCACCGACGACGGCCAGCCGGGATCCGGCGGAGACCGTGACGTCCACGTCGTTCAGCACGGTTCGATCGCCCAGGGTGAGGGTGATGCTCTCGGCTCGGATGTGGGCGGCGCTGCCTGCAGGCAGGGCAGGGGTGTTCAGAGGGGTCAGGGTCATCGTGGTCTCTCAGCTCGTCATGGAGCCGGGCAGCACGAGAAAGCCGCCCGGCAGGGTGCCAGGACGGCGAGCGGGTTTCGTCAGGAGTGGTCCGCCGCCGTCAGCGGGCGGAGCGGAGCTTCATCGACGCGATGCCTCTGTACATGGACTCGACGATATCAAACGCGGCAGAGGAGTCCCGGATCGCCACAGACCTGTATGTCGAGCTATCGAGCGTCCCGGGGAGGCAGAGACTGGAAAACTGACGAGCGAGACAGTCATGGTTTGGCCTCTGCGGCCCCGTCAGAGGTCTGCGGCTCGATAGAAGGCCCTCGCAAGCCTCTTGAAGCCTCAGCCTTGCCCATATGCGACCGTTTCACGAAAAGTTCTAGGACTGTCCACGTGCCACCGTCTGCCACGTCCGCCACACCGATTGGTGCTTTTTCTGATGACTTTCACTATCACTCGCGCAATTGAGACCTTGTCAGATCCGAATGTGCAGATCGAACACGCATTGCGGCAATGTCTGGTAGTGGCAAAGCGAATCCAGTCCGACCCTATGGTGGAATGGGTGAAGGGCGAGCTTCAGGGGTACGGGTCACCAGACGTTAAACCTCCGAACTATCGCTCAACTCTCTTCGCTCCATACAGGCTCACATTCCATGGTCCGATGGGCGCCTCGTTGCGTCAGTCACTCAGTCGTTCGGACATCCCAGAGTCATTACGAGTACCCGCAGAAGCAGACTTCCTACGCCAGCCCGTGGCGGAGGTCAGCGCCCTGACCCGAGACCGGGAGAACTCACCGGAGCTTAGCCTTCCTCTCATTTGGGTCGATGAGTTCCGTCGCCTCGGCAATGAAGGCAAAGCGCCCAGAGTTGAGATGATGGAGCTCGCATCGGCCTGCAGAGTCCTGCCCCGGACGCATCTGGAGGGCATCGTCGATCGTGTGCGCACCTCTGCCCTAGAGCTGCTGTTGGAGCTCGAAGCCATTGATCCATCAGTGGGCGATGTCGGCAAGGATGCGGAGGGCACACGGGGAGAAGCACGCAGCGTCTCTCTTCAAATCATCACCCAAAACATCTATGGCGACCGGGCATCGGTGGTCTCACAAGGGCAGGTTGACGGCGCCGCCTCAGTTGCAATTGACGCTCGCGTGACTCCTGGAGATCGTGAGGGACTTTTGGATGCTGCCGCCAAGCTTCTCGAGCCCGATCAGGTTGCAGATCTTCGACAAGCTCTCGATGAGGACGGCAATACGGTCGGTGAGTCCACACGCTCGTTTCTGACAAAATTGCGCGACGGGGCCGCCGAAGCTTCCGGCCAAGCTGCCGTGAGTGGCCTCACTGCACTACTGACCCAGTTCTTGGGCGGCACGTTTCCCTGGTGAGAGGAGCACGGCCCCCACTGATCGCCTACTAGGACACCCTGCCGCCGGACGTGGCAGATGGCGATCCAGTAGCAACTCTTAGACATGCAGAGTGTTCGGAGTGGGCGTGGATGCGCTCGTGCGACCCGCAGGAAGTACCGCGGCTCCAGTCTGGAGGCGCCTTCTACGCACCCAGGCGAATTCGCACGGCCCCGTCCTGGATGCCCTTCTTCACTCATCTCCAGCTCGGCCTACTTTGCAGAGACGAACGTGTGGCGCGTGTTTGTGAACTCTTGGCCGCGCGTCGTGTGAAATCTTCGCTGCATCTCTACACTCGCCTTCCCTTGTGCCCTGCGCCATCGCCCGGTTGTCGAGATGCAGCGAAGATTGCACAAACGCTGTCGAGTTGCAGCGAAGATTTCACAAACGCACGAATATGTTTCATACCGCGACACGCCTCTAGAGACTTGACGGCGACGACTGTTGGCGCCGCTACGGGAAGTCCGCGTTGTCTACTTTGACAGGAACCCGCAGCATCGCGGATGACAATCAGGTCTATGCCTGACCTCATCGACCGCGCCGGAATAGAGCTGAACCTTGCCGGCGACCCGCATGAACTGCTGACGCAGTTGCAGGCGGCCGGAGTGCAGGTCAACGATTCAGCGCGCACCCTGCTCTTCCATCCCGCCGTCTTCAGGGACCTACAGACCTCCCGCCCGGTGCGCGTCGTCGAGCGCTCCCTCGCCGAGGTGGGCCTGCCCAATTGAGGCACCCTGCCGCAGCTGCGCCGGGCAGTCCTGGCTGCCGGCCTCGCTCCCTGTCCGCCGGCTGTCGCCCCCTTGCTGCGTCTGCGCACCCTGGATCAGGTCAACGCCCCGGATTCCGTGCTCCGGCATGGTCGGGCGCCGGAGGGATCCGTGCATGTGCTCTCCCCCTCGTTGGGTGAGGATCCCCGCGTGCACCGTGGCTTCTACCTGCGTGTGGTGGATGAGGTCCCCTGGCTGCGGGGATTCATGTGCGATGACCTGCACGTGATGGACGCGAATGACAGGTGGGTCCTGAGCACTCCCAGGACGTCTCCCTGACCAGGGGCGCCGGCCAGCATGGCCAGCAGTGGGTGAGGCGCACAGTCTGGGCGGAGACGCGCGCATGCCTGTGCGGCCCCCGCTGCCTCTCGGCACCCACCGCCTTCAGCTACCGGGCCAGATTCCGCTCAGCCGAGCCGACTCGGAGGCAGGCCACTGCCTGTCCAACCACGCCTCAGACCCCCCGCCAGGTGTGTCCAACAGCCCGATGCTGAACCGTCTTTGACGTGTCGGTCTCGTGGGACCGGCGGTGTCCAAAGGGGTATACCCAAAAGGGTCGGCATAGAGGAGATTGCCGCCGCGAACCTCCGTAGCGGGCGAGAGTTAGCCGAAGGCGGCGATACCGGCGAGGCGTTCCCGCCCGCCGGTCGTGAGTAGCGCAGGGGCCGCGCGAAGACCTGCAGCGACGGATCCCAGCGCATTGGTGGAGCGATCTCGGAACGTGGGGTGGGTGATGTACTCCACGGCTCGCGCGGTGACCTCTTGGCGGCTCTCGACGAAGGGGCGCACCGTCTGCTCGTACTCAGCGAAGGCGGCCGGATCGTCCGGTCCGTGCTCGCGGAGCTTCTGGGCCAACGTTACGGCGCCGAGCAGGGCTCCGTGGGCGCCGAGGCCGGAGAGGGGATCGATGCAGTGCGCCGCGTCTCCGACGAGGACGACTCTGCGAGTTGACCAGTGGGTGGTGCGCACCTGGGTGAAGCGAGTAAGCAGCACGTCGGTCGTCTCGAGCATTCCGTTAGCGATCGGGTTCAGTTCTCCGCCGATGCTGCGCAGCGCCCGCGCGACAGCCACAGCCGGCGCACGCGGATCATTCCGGGGTGCGTCGGGGGACGGGAGCGCGGCTACGATCTGCGTCGCGCCGACCGCGGGCAGCGGGTAGGCGAACACGACCGTCCGGTGACGACCGACGACCACAGCGTTCGGGCCCTCCATGGCGTGATCCACCGTCGCCCAGACGTGGGAGAGGCCGTTGCGGTAGAGACTGGCCTCGCGAGGTGAGAAGACGAGGCTACGCACCGTGGAGTTCACTCCGTCGGCCCCGACGACGAGATCGAAGATGCCGCGCGTTCCGTCGTCGAATCGCGCCACGACGTCATCGGATCGGTGCTCCAGGGATGACAGCCGACAGCCGAGCCGCGTCTCCACTCCTGAGGGCACATGCGCCAGCAGCTTCTCAATCAGCCGGGCGCGATGCGCCAGGCGAGAGGTCCCGCCAGAGAAGGTCATCTGCAACGGACGGGCACCCTTGGTGAGGCGGAAGGTCGTCGCCGGACTGGGTGTGCTCACGCTGTCGATGACGTCGCTGACACCCATCCGCCGGAGGATCTTCTGCGCGACCGCGTCGAGGTCGAGGACGTAGCCGCCGCTCGGTGCTGACTCGTTCGCATCGATCAGCGTCACCTGCCAGCCGGTGTGATGCAGCCACCATGCTGTGGCGCTGCCGGCGATTCCTCCGCCGACGACCAGTGCACGTCGTCCCGTTGCGCTTGCGGGGCCCATAGATCTCCTCCTGCTCGGTACGTATACAGCTACTGTACACCAGTACTAGTACGCTGGTACAGTACTGGCGTCAAGACGAGGAAAGTGAGGATCAGATGGGTGCCGAGGGTGCATCGCCTACACGGCGGAAGAGGGATCCTGAGCGGAGACGGCAGGAGATCGTGCGGGCGGCGACGGAGATGCTCTTGGAAGGGTCGACCCTTTCGCATCGCGCGGTGGCGCAGCGCGCCGGTGTTCCTCTGGGAGCTACTACCTACTACTTCAGCTCGCTGCACGACCTGCGGGAAGCCGCGGTGTGCCAGCTTGCGGAGGAGGTGACCGTCGAGCTCACCGACCTTGCTGAGCAGGTCGCCGCCGCCGACGGCGACCCTCGAGTCCTCGCCCGGCTGCTGCACGACTACCTCACGGACACCGCGCAGGTGCGGGCAGACGCGGCCCTCTATAGCGCTGCTTCCCAGCATGAAGATCTGCGACACATCGCTCTGCGATGGGTTGACGGTTTCGTCGAGCTCGCCTCGGGCTGGACCGACCCCGCCACCGCCCGCGCCATCGTCGTCTTCATCGACGGTGCCAGCATGCACACGACGCTGACGGGCACACCGATCGACCTGAACACCCTCGAGCGCGCGTTCGTCGCGCTGCTCCGTCCTGAAAGCGAGTCGGCGTGAGCACAGACCTGACCCTGAAGACATCACCGTTGAGCAAGACGCGACGCTGGGCAGCGCTGGCGGTTCTCAGCGCCAGCCTCGTCGTCATCAGCATCGACATGACGATCCTGAACGTCGCCCTCCCCCACATCACAGCGGATCTCGAGGCGACGTCCGCGCAGCAGCTGTGGATCGTGGACATCTACTCCCTGGTCCTCGCCGGACTGTTGGTGCCCATGAGCGCGATCGCTGATCGTTTTGGTCGCAAACGAATCCTTCTCGGCGGGTTTGCGGTGTTCGCCCTTGCCTCACTGCTGGTGCTGTTCGCGCAGGATGCGGGAACCCTCATCGCGATCCGTTCGCTCCTCGGGATCGGGGGCGCGATGATCATGCCGACGACACTGTCGATGATCCGTGTCATCTTCACCGATCCGCGCGAGAGGGCCACCGCGCTCGGCATCTGGGCCGCTGTGTCCTCGGTCGGCATGGCCATCGGGCCAGTCGTCGGCGGGCTGCTGCTGGAGTACAGCACCTGGCACGCTGCTTTCTTGATCAACGTGCCCCTGATGGTGATCGCGGTGATCGCCGGGCTCTTCCTGCTGCCCGAGTACAGGGCGGCCGTCCCGCCCAGCTGGGACACGGCCGGGACCATCGCGATTGTCGGTGGGATGGTGGCGCTGGTCTGGTCGATCAAGCACATCGCGAAGGAGGGCCTGACCGACCCGGTGTCGTGGGTCTCCTTCCTGGTCGGGGCCGCGGCGCTGGCGTGGTTCGTCCGCAGGTGCCTGCGTCGGCCCAACCCGATGCTTGAGTTGCGGCTGTTCCGCAGCTCGACGTTCACTGCCGGCATCCTCGCCGCGCTGTCCTTCATGTTCGCGATGTCTGCGCTGCTGCTGCTGTCGGCACAGTGGTTGCAGGTCGTCCTCGGAGTCTCTCCGTTGCAGGCTGGCTTGGCCATGCTCCCCGCGGTGTTCGCCGTGGGCATCGCCTCCCCGCTCGCGCCACGACTGGCCGCCCTCGTCGGACCCCGCGCCGTGCTCGGCGGTGGCCTCGCCATCGCTGGCCTGGGCTTCCTGGCCATCTACCTCGCCCCGCAGCCGCTGACCTACACGTCGATGGCTATCGCCTTGGTCCTGCTCGGCACCGGAGGCAGTTCGCTTGCCGTGGGGTCGGCACTGATCATGTCTGGCGCGCCGCAGGACAAGGCCGGCAACGCCGCAGCGCTGGAAGAGACCAGCTATGAGCTTGGAGCCGTCCTTGGTGTGGCGATCCTGGGCAGCGTCGCCAGCGCCGTCTACAACTCGGGATTGTCCCCGCGTGACATCAGCGCACTGGGACTGACCGATGCCCAGGCGGACGCTGTTCGGGAATCGATCAGCGGCGCTGCAAGCGTCGCCTCCTCCACCGGGTCCGCCGAGCTCATGCCGCTGGCCAACGATGCCTTCACCACCGCCCTGTCCCAGACCGGCCTTGTCGGCTTCATCGTCATGACCGCCGTCGCCATCGCGGTCACGGTCCTGGTGCCCCGCCATCACACCCTCACCTCGCAAGCGCACTGAAGACCGCCCGCCCTCCCGAGGAGCAGCGCCCGAACATCAGAAAGGAACCCGCCATGGCTTGGAAAAACCTGCTGTCCTGGCTCCCGTGGACGAGGCCTGCCTCCACCTCATCGTCGGCGGAGGCATCACCGGTCTCATCCACGCCCTCGCACTGACCGAAGCCGGGCACACCGTCACCGTCCTGGAGAAGGAGGAACACAGCACGACAGACCCCCGCACCATCGTCTTCACCCAGACCGACCTCCCCACGCTCGACGGGATCGGGATGGAGGGAGTCGTCCTCCGCGAGAGCGTGCCCTTCACCAAGCCCGTGCTCGACATCGGGACCAGAGGTATTCCAGAGCTCTTCAGGGCTCCTGCTCTCGCGGGATCTCGAATCATGCCCCGACAGAACCTGCACCGCCTGCTCGAGCACACGGCGTACTACCAGGGCATCGACGTCCGCAACGGCCACCACGTCACCGCCATCAAGAACACCCCGGGCGGGCTCCGGCTCACCATCGACGGCAGGCCCAACATCACGGCCTCACAAGTCGTGGGTGCCGACGGTGCCGACTCCACCGTTCGTCGAGAACTACATGAGCTGCGGGGGCCGAGGAAGAACGTCCGATACCGCAGACCCTCCGTCTGGGCCATCTCCGGGAAGACCCGGCTGAGGGGCGTGGAGCCTACTGCGCGTTCCGCGCTGGAGGACGGTCTGACCCTCACCGCGGCCATCGGCGAGTCCTGGTTCGTCGCCAAACTGGCCGATCTCGTCGAAGACGGCACCGTCTTCTGGAGCATCCGGTACGACGAACTGTCGCTCACTTCAGCGACCGAACAGTCCCCTCGCACCGGGCTGAGCCCTCTGCGGAGCGCCACCAGCCTCTTGAGCGAGCATGCCGCGAAGGCTGCCGACATCGTCGCCTCCGCCTACCTCACCACCCAGAGGAAGGTCACCGGCGTCAACCAGACGCGCCTGCGCAGGAGAAAGCGGTCAGCACTCATCGGACACGCACGCACCGGCGACTTGAAGCGCCCTGGGTTTCGTTCCGATCCAACTGAAGGAGAATCGGAACATGCCCAAGAAGTACACCCCCGAGCTGCGTGAGCGCGCTGTGCGGATGGTCCTGGAACGCCAAGCCGCTCAAGGAGGGCCTCGCTCGCACTCCATCCGAGCCATCGCCCCGCAGGTCGGAGTCGGTGAAGAGACGCTGCGCATCTGGTGCAACCGCCACGGCCACCAGATAGCACCAGCGCCTGCCGGCGAGAGCATGCAGGAGGAAAACAAGCGCCTCAAACGTGAGCTCGCTGAAGCCAGGCGCGCGAACGAGATCCTCAAAGCCGCCTCGGCTTTTTTCGCCAGGGAACTCGACCGCCCCACGACGAGATGATCCGGTTCATCGACGAACACCGCGATCAATTCGGGGTCGAGGCCATCTGTCGCACCCTGCGTGCGACGGAATGTGGGTTCATCACCTCCCGCGGCTACCGCGCCGCGAAGACACGACCCAGGTCTTCGAGAACGCTGCGGGACGGGATCCTCGTGGAGGAACTCCGCCGGATCCACGCGGAGAACTAGGCGTCTACGGGGTCCGCAAGATGCACCACGCGATGCGCCGCGCCGGGTGGGAGATCGGCCGTGACCAGGTCGCCCGCCTGATGAAGCTCGCCGGCGTGGAAGGGGTTCGGCGCGGCCGCAAGCCGATCACCACGAGGCCGGCAGGCGAGCCGGATGCTCGTCCTGACCTCGTGGAGCGCTGCTTCACCGCCGAGCGGCCGAACCAGCTGTGGGTCGCTGACATCACCTACGTCAGGATCCTGGGCGGGTTCTGCTATGTCGCTTTCATCACCGACGTCTACTCCCGGCGCATCGTGGGATGGGCGGTCTCGGACAACCTTCACACCGCGGGGCTGCCGTTGCTCGCCCTTAAGCACGCACTGGTCTCCACCGGCGCCAGCCGCGACCGGCATGGCCTGGTGCACCACAGTGACAGGGGCAGCCAGGGTGGATTCAATCGGTCGTCGCAACACCCCCGGAGTCACTGGAGGTATGGGCGATGGCCAGCAAGGACTGGGCAAGGAAGATCAGTGACGCGCCCGAGGGCGCGCGTCGGCAGTGGAGAGCAGATCGGGCTCTGCGGGCCCCCATGCGCTCTCCTGGAAGGCCGCAGCCCTCACGAGAGGTGCAACGTCAGTTTTGGCGTGTGATCGCCACCGGTGTCACCACGGTCGAGGCGTCCCTGAGTGTGGGCGTGTCCTGGCCCGTCGGGGCGCGCTGGTTCCGTCACGCTGGCGGCATGGCCCCACTGTCCCTGGTCGAGCCCACCGGCCGGTACCTGTCCTTCGCTGAGCGTGAGGAGATCGCGATCCTCCACGCTCAGGGCCACGGGGTGCGTCAGATCGGGCGTGCCCTGGGACGTGATCCCGGCACGATCAGTCGCGAGCTGCGCCGTAACTGCGCCACCCGCTCCGGGAGCAAGGAGTACCGGGCCACGGTGGCGCAGTGGAAGGCTCAGGAGGCGGCCAGGCGGCCTAAGCCGGCGAAGCTGGCCACGAACCAGCGGCTGCATGACTACGTCCAGGCACGCCTGAACGGGGTGGTCCTGGGCCCCGATGGCGTGGCCGTGCCAGGACCGGTCGGGCCCGGTTTCAAGGGGCGGAAGATGAAACCGCGCCGGGCGGACCGGCGGTGGTCCACGGCGTGGAGCCCTGAGCAGATCAGCCGCCGGCTGCGCGTGGAGTTCCCTGATGATGAGTCCATGCGGATCTCTCACGAAGCGATCTACCAGTCGCTGTTCATCCAGGGGCGTGGGGCGCTCAAGCATGAGCTCGTCGCGTGCCTGCGTACCGGGCGGGCTCTGCGCGAGCCGCGGGCACGTTCCCGGAACAAGCCCCAGGGCCACGTCACCGAGGACGTGGTGTTCAGCAAGCGCCCACCCGAGGCCGCTGATCGTGCTGTGCCCGGGCACTGGGAAGGGGACTTGATCATCGGGACCGGGCGTTCAGCGATCGGGACTCTGGCCGAGCGCAAGAGCCGGGCCACGATCCTGGTCCACTTGCCCCGCCTGCAGGGATGGGGTGAGCAGCCGCCGGTGAAGAACGGGCCCTCGCTGGGCGGGTACGGGGCCGAGGCGATGACCGCGGCCCTGATCAAGGCGATGGCGACGGTGCCGGAGCAGCTGCGTCAGAGCCTGACGTGGGACCGGGGCAAGGAGCTGGCCGGGCATGCTCAGTTCACGATGGCTACGGGCACGAAGGTGTTCTTCGCGGACCCGCACTCTCCGTGGCAGCGGCCGACGAACGAGAACATGAACGGGCTGCTGCGGCAGTACTTTCCCAAGGGAACTGACTTGTCGCGCTGGTCTGCGGACGACCTCGCCGCGGTCGCGTACACGCTGAACAATCGGCCCCGCAAAGTCCTGGGGTGGAAGACCCCTGCAGAAGTCTTCGCGGAGCAACTAAGCTCCCTGGAGACAAGCGGTGTTGCAACGACCGGTTGAACCCGCCCAGTTCCGGTCACGGAAGTTCGTGCACGCCCTGAACCGTCATCACCTCATCGGCTCGATGGGCCAAGTCGGTGCTGCCGGAGACAACGCCGCCATGGAGTCCTTCTTCGCGCTGCTACAGAAGAACGTTCTGGACCGTAAGCGTTGGCGGACCCGAGAAGAGCTCCGAATCGCAATCATCACCTGGATCGAAAGGACGTATCACCGACACCGCCGACAGGCCCGCCTGGGCCGATTGACCCCCGTCGAATACGAGGCCATCATGAACCCGGCCGTGAGCCTCGCGGCCTGACACCCCAACTGTCACCTAAACGTGCGGCAGTCCCCATCGTGCGGATGCGCTTCCACGAGCCCACGATCGCCTACGTGGCACGACGCACTGCGGAGGGCAAGTCCAAGCGAGACATCATCCGCTGCCTCAAGCGGTACGTGATCCGTGAGGTCTACCACCTCGTGAAGACCGACCCTCGCATTGGTGAGATTGCGAGTTGACAACTATAGGAGCATCAACGCCCTGGCTTCAGAGCGTGAACGGCCTCTACAAGGCCGAGCTCATCCACTCCGAACGGCTCTGGGAGTCGACCGAGGCGGTCGAGCTGGCCACGATGGGGTGGGTGCACTGGTGGAACACCGCCCGCCTGCATGAGGCCCTGGGCTACCGCACTGTCGCGGAGGTTGAGGCGGCTTACACGCACGATCAGGACTCAGCGCCCGTTGCGTCCTGACCTCGGAACCAAACCCAGGGCGCTTCACACCGGTTCGGATCGGCCACGCCCGCACAAACCCGATTCAAACCGCAGCCGGCCCGGTAGGCTTGCTGGTGTCGCCCCGTCCGGGGTCGCACCGTGCAAGGGAGGATCAACGTGGCTGAACCGTGGCTCTCCGCAGACGACATCGCCACCCACCTCGGGATCACCAAAGACACCGTCTACACCTGGATCGCTGAGAAAGCCATGCCCGCCCACAAAGTCGGTCGCCTCTGGAAGTTCCAGGCCAGCGAGATCGACGACTGGGTACGTCGAGGCGGCGCGGCCGCCGGCTCTGACCCCTCGCCGCCAGGGTGATCGTCCCGCTCGATTTGAGCCGCTGCTGACACTTTGTCGGTGGTATCCCATATCCTGATCCACTGCCTAAAACCGGAAGGAGGCATCCCGTGACAGAAGCAGCAACCGACGAACCACTGACCCTCGCCACTCTGCGTGCGGGCCAGCGCCTCCGAGGGCTTGTGCCAAGTCAGACCGTCACACTGATCGCAATCGACCCCATCGACGCTGGGCTGTGCGAAGTGTTCTACCGTGACGATTCCGGCCGCAGCGGAGCCCGCGCGATCACCGATGCCGACACTGCCCGATTCGAGATCGCAGGCGACTTCGACTCCGCCCCGGCCTACGACGCAGACCCGGACGAGTTCCGGCTCGCGGCCGAGGCGCTGCGGATCAAGTACGCGGCACTGTACGACCCGATGGTCGCGGTCAACAGCTCCGACGTTGACCCGCTGCCGCACCAGATTCGCGCGGTTTACGAAGAACTCCTGCCGCGCATCCCGCTGCGATTCCTGCTGGCTGACGACCCTGGCGCGGGAAAAACGATCATGGCCGGCCTGTACCTGAAGGAGTTGATCCTGCGCTCGGACTGCGAACGCGCGATCATCGTTGCCCCTGGTGGTCTGGTTGAGCAGTGGCGCGAGGAGCTGTCGCAGAAGTTCGATCTGCGCTTCGAGGTGTTCAGCCGCCAGATGGTCGATGACGCCCAGGGCCGCAACGTCTTCACCGAGCACCCGTTCCTGATCGCCCGCATGGATCAGCTCTCGCGCAGCGAAGACCTGATCGAGCAACTCGGTGAGGTCACCTGGGATGTCGCGGTCGTAGACGAGGCGCACCGTATGTCTGCGCACTACTCGTCATGGGCGGGCGAGGTCGACGAGACTAAGCGGTTCAAGCTCGGACGACTGCTGTCGGAGACCGCGCACAACTTCCTGTTGATGACCGCGACCCCGCACGCGGGCAAGGAAGAGGACTTCCAGCTGTTCATGTCGCTGCTGGATCGCGATCGTTTCGAGGGTCAGTACCGCCAAGGCGTGCACCGCACCGACACCCACGGTCTGATGCGCCGGATGGTGAAGGAAGACCTCCTGACGTTCGAGGGCAAGCCACTGTTCCCTGAACGCAAGGCTTACACCGTCGAGTACGAACTCAGCCCCGCCGAGCGGGAGCTCTACGAACTCGTCACCGACTATGTCCGCACGGAGATGGGACGTGCCGAGCGGATCGCCCAGGCGGGTGACAAGAAGCGCGGCAACAACGTTGGCTTCGCACTTACCGTGCTCCAGCGGCGTCTGGCCTCCAGCCCGGAAGCAATCCTGCGCTCGCTGGAACGACGCCAACAGCGGCTCGATACGAAACTGCGCGACATGCAGCGCGTCACCGAGACTGCTCGCTTGACCGGCGCTGTCGCCCCGCTGCCGGTTGACGATGCGGCGCTCCCGGCGTTCTCGATTGAAGACTTCGAGGACTTCGACGACGAGACCACCGACGAAGAACGCGCCCAGTTCGAGGAGCAAGCCGACCAAGTCGTTGATCTCGCGACCGCTGCGCAGACGATTCCCGAGCTGCGGGCAGAGATCGCGATCCTCGAAGACCTCATCAGGGTCGCCCGCCGCGTCCGGTTGCAGGACGACGACAAGAAGTGGGTGCAGCTGCGCACCATCCTCGACGAGCAGCTCCTGACCCACGACGGTTCCGGCGACGCGCGCAAGATCATCATCTTCACCGAGCACCGCGACACACTCGACTACCTGCAAACCAAGATTACCGCTCAGTTCGGCCGCGCGGAATCGGTCATCACGATTCACGGCGGCACCCGCCGCGAAGATCGCAAGCTCGCCCGCGAACGCTTCACCCACAACCCCGACACGGTGGTCCTGCTCGCCACCGACGCCGCCGGTGAGGGTTTGAACCTTCAGCGCGCGCACCTGATGGTGAACTACGACCTGCCGTGGAACCCGAACCGCATCGAGCAGCGCTTCGGTCGTATCCACCGCATCGGCCAGCGCGAAGTGTGCCACCTGTGGAACATGGTCGCCCGAGACACCCGCGAGGGCGACGTGTTCACCCGGCTGCTGGCGAAGATCGACCAGATGTCGATCGCCTACAACGGCAACCTGTTCAACGTGCTCGGCGACGCCGACGCCTTCCAAGAGCGCTCACTGCGTGACCTGCTGATCGAGGCGATCCGCTACGGCGACCAGCCGCAGGTCAAAGCCAAACTCGACCACATCATCGACGCGGGTGTCTCGCACGGGCTCGATGAGATGCTCGCCGAACGTGCGCTGCACCCCGAGATGTTCAGCGCGCTCAATCTCGACGAAGTCCGAGCACGGATGGAGAAGGCCCGCGAACGCAGGCTCCAGCCGGGCTACATCGCTGCGTTCTTCATCCCAGCCTTCGAGCGTCTCGGCGGACGCATCCGCAAGCGCGAGAAAGGCCGCTACGAAATCACCCGTGTTCCCGCACGTGTCATTGACGCCGCGCGTCGCCTCAACCGCTGGGCACCCGTCGCTGAACAGTACGAGCGCATCACCTTCGAGCTCGGCCGCATGCACCCCGACGGACTCGCCGACGCATCCCTCATCGCCCCCGGGCACCCGCTGCTGCACGCCGTGATCGAAGCCACCATCGACGACCTCGGCCCCACCCTCAAGCAAGGCACCGTGCTCGTTGACCGCCGCACCAAGCAGACTGACGCGCCGATGCTGATGTTCAGCGTCGAGCAGCGCATCGAGAACACCGCGGCCGATGCCGACACCGTCTCCCACCACTTCGACTACCCGCTCCTCGAACAAGACGGCACCGTCACCGTCTCCGCAGCCCCGCCTTACCTCGACTACGACCGACCTGAACCCGCCGAAACCGAAGCCATCACCAAGATCGTCAGCAGTGACTGGGCGCGGCAGAACCACGAGAAACTCGTGCGCGCCTGGGCCTACCGTGAAGGGCTCCAGCCCCGCATGGACGAGATCAAGACCCGCCTCGACATCGAAACCGCGCGAACCCGAGCACAGGTCAAGGATCGGCTGCTGGCCGAGATCAACCACTGGGACCGCGAGCACAACCGCCTCGAAGCACTCGAACGCGCAGGAACCGTCGGCAGACTCCGCGCCGAGACCGCAATCGTCCGCGCACGCCAGCTCGACGAACGCCTGAACCACCGGCTCGAACAACTCGACGAGGCAACCAACCTCGTCGCCGTACCCGCCGTGATCCGTGGCGCAGCACTCGTCATCCCCAGCGACCTCCTCACCACCGACGAAGCCCCCGAGCCGCAGACCTTCGCGCGGCAGACCGAGGAAGTCGAACGCCGCGCCGTCGACGCCGTGCTCGCTGCTGAGCGCGCACTGAGACGCGAGCCGGTCGAGATGCCACGCAACAACCCCGGCTACGACATCCAGTCCACCGACAGCCAAGGCTTCGTCCACTTCATCGAGGTCAAAGGCCGGATCGAGGGCTCGGACACCTTCACGATCACCACGAACGAGATCACCTTCGCCCAGACCCAGGGAGAAAGGCACCGGCTGGCCCTAGTCGAAGTATCGACCAGCGGCGCAGACCACGATCAGCTGCGCTACGTGAGCGATGCCTTCGCCCACCTCGAACCATCCGCGACCACCCGTTCCTACAACGAGGTCTGGCGCGACTACTGGGAACGCGGAGGACCACCGCGATGACCCACACCACCGACAACCAGCCCAACGCCAGCGAGAGAAGCACCGTGACCGCACCGAAGAAGAAACTCATCGAAGTCTCGCTGCCGCTCGAAGCGATCAACGCCGAGGCATCCCGTGAAAAGTCGATCCGTCACGGCCATCCCTCAACCTTGCACCTGTACTGGGCACGCCGACCACTCGCCGCAGCACGAGCGGTCCTGTTCGCGCAGCTCGTCGATGATCCCTCGTCACGACCCGAAGAGTTCCCCACGATCGAAGCGCAGGACGCCGAGCGCGCTCGCCTTCATGCACTGATCGAGAAGCTTGTCGTGTGGGAGAACAGCAACGACGAGACACTGCTTAGGCGAGCTCGTGACGAAATCCGTAGGAGCAACAACGGCGAGCTTCCTGCCGTGCTCGATCCCTTTGCGGGAGGAGGGGCAATCCCGCTTGAGGCGCAACGGCTTGGCCTAGGAGCCAACGCCAGTGACTTGAACCCGCTCGCCGTGCTCATCAACAAGGCACTCATTGAGATTCCGCCCAGGTTCGCCAACCGCGCGCCTGTGTTTCCGGGCGTTGCCGAAACCCGCAACGGCTGGGGGCAGGCTGAAGGCCTGGCCGAAGACGTCCAGTCCTATGGCGAGTGGATGCGGGATCAGGCGCGCGAGCGCATCGGACACCTGTACCCCAGGGTCGAGGCCCCGGACGGCACGGAGCATTCAGTAATTGCGTGGGTCTGGGCGCGTACAGTCAGGAGCCCCAACCCGGCTAACCAAATAGAGGTGCCGCTCGTGCGCTCGTGGTGGCTAAGCAAGAAGAAGGGTAAGGAGGCATGGGTCCACGCAAAGATCGTCGACGGTCACGTCCGTTACGAGGTGCGGAATGACAACTGCGGACCCACGGGGCAAGACGACGGCACAGTTGGCCGACGAGGCGCGGTGGCCATCGATGACGGCGCACCGATCGAGCTCAAGTACGTTCGGGCAGAGGCACGAGACGGCCGCTTGGGAGCCCATCTGATCGCGGTGGTCGCTGAGGGGCACCGTGGTCGCCAGTACCTCACTCCACCTGCGGCACATGAAGCGGCTGCACGCGTCCCGCGCCCAGAGTCTGCTCCTATGGGGTCGTTGCCACCTCACGGACTACAGCCCGCAAATCCACAGACCATTCGCATCTACGGATTCGAAGAATGGTCGGATCTGTTCACCAATCGGCAGTTAACTGCGCTTGTCACCTTCAGTGACCTCGTCGGCGAGGCGCGAACGAGGGTTCTCCAGGATGCGATTGACGCTGGCCTTCCTCATGGGGACTCACTCGAGCTCGGAGGCACCGGTGCTGAAGCCTATGCCGACGCCGTCGCCACCTACCTCGGCCTCGCAGTCAGCAGAATGACCGACTACAACTCATCTTTCACGGGTTGGAACGTCGCCCGTGAGGGGACACGTGGGGTCTTCGCAAGGCAGGCAATACCGATGGTTTGGGATTACATCGAGGTGAACCCACTCTCCGATTCCTCTGGCAACTTCGCAGGACAGACAGACTGGATCGCGCGGGTGCTACGCCGACTCCCCGGGGAACCGGGGGGAACTGCGACGCAGGAAAACGCGATGGCTCGTGACTACTCGGGGTTCGTTGTCTCCACCGATCCGCCCTACTACGACAACATCGGCTATTCCGATCTCTCGGACTACTTCTACGTCTGGCTACGTCGTTCCTTGCAGGATGTGCATGCTGAGACGGTCGGAACAATGCTTACGCCGAAGACCGAAGAACTGGTGGCGAATCCGCATCGTCATGGCGGTAAGAGTGGCGCTGAGACCCGGTTCATCAATGGGTTCAACTCGGTGTTCCGCAGGATTCGTAAAGATGCAAACCAGGCCGTTCCCATGACGGTCTACTACGCGTACAAGCAGCAGGACACGCGTGATGCCGGTACTTCATCGACCGGGTGGCACACACTGCTAGACGGACTCATTGATGGTGGTTGGGAGATCACTGCGACGTGGCCCATGCGGAGTGAGCGCGGTGGCCGAATGCTCAGCGTGGGGACGAACGCTCTTGCCTCCTCCATCGTTCTCGCCTGTCGGCCGCGACCCACAAGCGCGCAGGCGACGACGCGCCGGGCGTTCGTTGCTGCCCTCAAGTCTGAGCTGCCCGAAGCCCTTCGAAAGCTCATTCAGGGTTCGATCGCACCTGTCGACCTCGCCCAGGCAGCGATTGGCCCCGGAATCGCAGTGTTCTCCCGCTACTCGCGGGTCCGCGAGGCGGACGGTTCGGACATGAGCGTGAAGGATGCGCTTCTTCTCATCAACTCAACCCTTGACGAGGTGATCGGCGAGCAGGAGTCCGACTTCGATCCAGATACCCGATTCGCTGTGAAATGGTACCGCCAGTACGGGTGGCGCGAGGAGAACTCCGGAATCGCGGATCAACTCGCGCGATCATCCGATACCTCGATTGGAGCTTTGGAACGCGGCGGGATTTTCGAAGCAAAGGGCGGAAAAGCTCGTTTGCTTTCGCCATCTCAACTGGACGGTGAATGGGACGCGTCAGCCGACGAACGAGTCAGCGTCTGGGAGGCTGCGGTTCGATTGGCTGCAATGATGGCGAAGGACGGTGTCGACAAGGTGGCGGAGCTGCTGCCGTTGGTGCAGACGCGTGTGAACCTGGATGCGGTGAAGGAACTGGGCTTCCTGCTGTTCCACGAGGCAGAGAAGAAGAAGGACACGAAGGACGCGATCCTCTTCAACGGCCTGGTGAGCGCCTGGGGCGACGTGAACGAGCAGGCGCGCAAGTTCGCCTCGACACCGCGTTCGTCGCAGCAGGAGTTCGACTTCGATGAGGACGAGGATTAGGTCATGGCTCGGAACCCGGACGAGGCCCAGATTGGTGCCACGGTGGCCGTGCTGCGAGAAGGACGCGCCGGACATGACCATGAACTTGTTGCGTCACTGGCGCAACAACTGACCGCCCGCTATGGGCGAGGCTACGACCGGACAAACCTGTACCGGATGGTCCGCTTCTCCCAGCAGTTCACCGATCCCGGACTTGTTGCGTCACTGGCGCAACAAGTTAGTTGGACACACTTCCGCGAACTACTCCCACTCGCAACCGACGACGCCAGAGTCTTCTATGTGAGGGAGACCATCGAACGCCGCCTCGGCGTTCGTGATCTGCGCCGGGCCATCGAGCGCAAGGCCTTCGAGCGCCGGGAGATCGCTGACTCGCAGATTCCAGAGGGATCGGCGGTACCACTCGATGCCTTCCGTGATCCGATGCTGTTGGACATGCTGGGGCTTGCCGACACCTTCTTGGAGCGGGACCTCGAAGCCGCGCTCCGCCGTGACATGGAGTCCTTCCTGCTAGAGGTGGGGCGCGGGTGGGCGTTCGTCGAGCGTCAAAAGCGCATGACGTTCGACGGCGATGACTACTACCTCGACTTGCTGTTCTACTCGCGCCCGCTGCGCCGGTTGATCGCCGTGGAGTTGAAGGTCGGCAAGTTCAAGCCGAGCTACCAGGGGCAGATGAACTTCTATCTCAAGTGGCTGGATCGGCACGAGCGTCAGGCGGATGAGAACCCACCGATCGGTCTGATCCTGTGTACCGAGGCGAGCCGGGACCAGATCGAGCTGCTGGAGATGCACAAGGACGGGATTGTCGTCGCGGAGTACTGGACGGCACTGCCCCCAAAGGCCGAGCTTGAGGCCAAGATCAGGGAAATCTACCGAGAGGCCCAGGAGCGGCTCGCTCGTAGACAGCTCGCAGCAGGCGGAGACGACGACAGTGATGAGTAGCAGGGATTGGCCGTCGTGGGGAATGCTTACGACGGTCGTAGGTAGCAGGTCATAGGAGACAGCGATGGCGATGAACAACCGAGATCGAGTGGGCAAGGCGTTTGACCTGCTCTCCGAAGGGCTGCTCGATGAGGTCGATGAGGTCATGACGCGCGCCTACAAGACCACTGACTGGCCTGCCGCGTGGGCGAAGGAAGATGCCCAGCGCCGGGGTGGGCCGCTGCGCACGATGACGAAGCACGACGTTCAGGTGCAGCTCCGTGCCATCACTGAGCAGGGCTACCAATTCAAGGACGTGCTCTCCCGTGCACAGCAGGGCTTCGCATCGGAGCTGCGGGAGACCCGGAACCTGTGGGCGCACAACGAACCGTTCAGCTCCGATGACGCCGCTCGCGCGTTGGACACGATTGAGCGGCTGCTCCACGCCGTTGGCGCGGTCGATTCCGCCGAGGACGTACGGAAGCTCCGTGTCGATCTGCAGCGCACCGTTTTCGAGGACCAGACCCGCAAGCAAGTCAAGCGCACCAGGGTGTCCCTCGATCCCGGTTCCGGGCTTCGGCCCTGGCGTGAAGTGATCCGCCCCCACGACGACGTGGCCCGCGGCGCATTCACTGCCTCGGAGTTCGCCGCCGACCTGCACCTGGTCCACACCGAGCAGGCGACCAGCCCCGAGTATGGCGACCCGGTCGAGTTCTTCACCCGGACCTACCTCACCGAGGGTCTGCGCGATCTGCTCTCGCGCGCGCTGCGACGGGTGAACGGTGAGGCTGGCGCGAGCCCGGTGGTGAACCTTCAGACCAACTTCGGTGGCGGCAAGACCCACTCCATGTTGGCGCTGTATCATCTGTTCAGCGGCACACCCGCGAAGGACTTCCCGCAGGAACTCCAAGAACTGATCGCAGCGAACGGCAACCCCGACCTTGGCACGCTCGACGTCAAGCGGGTCGCGCTGGTCGGCACCTATCTGAAGGCCGGCTCTCCGCTTATCAAGGATGACGGCACCGAGGTCCGGACCCTGTGGGGCGAACTCGCCTGGCAGTTGGGCGGCCGCGAAGCCTACGACCTGATCGCCGAGGACGACCGCGCCGGAACCAACCCCGGCGAGGCGCTCCGCACGTTGATCGTGCGGTACTCGCCGTCGCTGATCTTGATCGACGAGTGGGTGGCCTACGCGCGGCAGCTCGTCACCGACAAGGAACTCCCGTCGGGCTCGTTCGAGACCCAGTTCACCTTCGCCCAGTCCCTGACCGAGATCGTGCGTTCCGTGCCCGGCGTGATGCTCGTGGTGTCGATCCCGGCATCCGATACCGGCACCGAGGGCCGCGGTAGCGACATCGAGATCGGTGGCGCGAACGGTCAGCTGGCGCTGGAGCGTCTTCAGAACGTGATCCGTCGTGTCGCGGACCAGTGGCGCCCGTCGAGCAAGGACGAGTCGTTCGAGATCGTGCGCCGTCGCCTGTTCCAGGCACCGAACGCCGAGGGGCTCACCACCATCTCGGCGGTGGCGCGAAGCTTCGCGAACCTATACCGGAACAACACCGCACTGTTCCCCCGGGACGTTGCCTCACCGAACGATGACTACGAGAAGCGCATCCGCGCCTCCTACCCGCTGCACCCCGAGCTCCTTGACCGGCTGTATGAGGACTGGTCGACCCTGGAGCGGTTCCAGCGCACCCGCGGTGTGCTGAAGCTCGTCTCGTCGATCGTGCACGAGCTGTGGGCGTCCAACGACACCTCGCCGCTGATCCTGCCCGGCAACGTGCCGCTGGATGCAACGACAGTGAACACGGACCTGACCCAGTACCTCGAAGATCAGTGGAAGCCGATCATCGACTCCGACATCGACGGCCCCGGATCGACCGCGCAGCAGATCGACCTCGACCGCCCCAACCTTGGTCAGCGGTTCGTCACCCAGCGCATTGCCCGCTCGATCTTCATGGGCGCCGCCCCCAGGATCAAGAGCAGCCGCAAGGGACTCGACAAGCAGTACCTCTGGCTCGGCACCGCGATCCCTGGCGACACACTCGGGAACTTCGGCAGCGCCGTTGAGTTGCTGGCGCAGCGCTCGACGTACTTCTACGAAGAGCAGGGCCACTACTGGTTCGACACCCAACCCTCGGTCACGAAGACCGCGAACGACTATGCCGAGCGACTCCGCGAGGATGTCGAGACGGTGTGGAACGAGATCAGCCGCCGCCTCCAAAGCGAAGAGAAGGCGCGCGGCGTGTTCGACCGCGTACACATCGCCCCGTCGTCCTCAGCCGACATTCCCGATCTAGAGGGCACGCGCCTAGTGATCGCTCACCCGCGGCATGCCCGCCGCAAGCAGGACGGAGCCGACTCCGCGGCGCATGCCTGGGTCCGCGACGCTATCGAGAGCAAGGGCGCGAGCCAGCGCATCCACCGCAACACGCTGATCTTCCTGCTCGCCGACAAGAGCGAACTGGAAAGCCTCGAAGCCGCCACTCGCAGCTACCTCGGTTGGAAGCGCGTGCAGGCAACCAGCGACAGCCTCAACCTCTCGGCGCAGCAGCGCAAGCAGACCGACGACTGGGTGGGACGGCTTGACCAGACCGTCTCAGACCGAATCCGCGACACCTTCGTCTGGGCCGTCTACCCCGAGCAGTTCGATCCGACCAGGCCCTTTGAGTTGATCGCTGACCGAGTGCCCGACTCCGGCGGGCGATCCCTCGCGGAACGGGTCGGCACCAAACTGGGGCGCGAAGACCAGCTTGTCACCGACTTCGGTGCGCCGATCCTCGGCGCCACCCTGCACAACGAACTCGGCGCACTCTGGAGTGACGCAGGTGAGATCAGCGTTGGTGTGCTGTGGGGATACTTCACCCGCTACACCTACCTGCCTCGTCTCGTCCGGCGCGAGGTGCTCGACGTTGCGATTCGGCAAGCGTTGACCACTGTCCTCGTCGACAGCGAGCGCTTCGGCATCGCGGCAGGCAAGGACACCGACACTGGCCGCTACCGCGGGCTCGTCGTGCCGCCCGATCCGAACTCAAGCATCCAGGTCACGAACAGCACCCTGCTCATCAACGCCGACAAGGCCCAGGAACAGGTCGATTCTGACCGCGCAGCAGCCCGAGAAGCCGCAGCCCGGCAGACAGAAGACGGTGCCGAGGGCGTCGGCCCGGTGGACTTCGCATGGACTGGAGGTCAGCAACCGACATCCGACGCTGACGCGCTGTCGCCGGCTGAGTCTGCGCTCGAAGCTGCGCTCGCTCGTTTCTTCGGTTCGGTGAAGATCGACCCCGACCGGTACTCCCGCGACATCGGCAACGTCACACGCGAGGTCATCGACCGGCTCTCCGGGGCGGGAGCACGGTTGGAGATCACAATCGACATCCAAGCGACTAAGCCCGAGGGCTTCGATGAGGCAGAGATCAGAACGATCAGCGAGAACGCGCGCGTGCTCAAGTTCGATCCCAGCTCCGGCTTCGAGAAGAGCTGAGCCGCCCGAGCATGTATCTGAAACGCCTTGAAGTCGAGGGATACCGCGCCTCCGCGAACTCACCGATCGTTTGCGAGCTGAGCGGACGTTTCTCGCTGATCCTTGGAGCGAACGGCTCAGGGAAGACGACGATCAACGAGGCGATCGCGTTGGCGCACCCACGTAGTTTTCCTCGGCTCGCGCCGATAGACGCAACAGCGTTGGGTGCCACGCCGCGGGCGGTTCGCGTGGAGTATGAGTTCGAGGCGGATGCGAGCCGCGAAGGTGCGCTCGGCAAGTACCGGAAGAGGCAAGGTCTCGGCGCTCCGAAGTGGGGCCGTCCGTTGGAACGCTCGCTTGGGCAGGTCCGAGCTGGACGACCCGTTGAGCCCACGTCTGAGTACGACAGCGTTCGACTCGTCCATCTTCCGGCGTTGCGGAACCCGGTCGATGATCTCTCACGCCGCGACGCGCGCATCCTCCTTGAACTGCTCCGCGCCGACGAACGGAGACACCCTGAGACCGGCGGGCTCCGCTCCTTGCGTGCGCAGGCCGAAAGGATGCTCAGCTCCCTCATCAAGCACAAGCTTGTCGGGAACGTCGAGGACCGCATCGCAGAGAACCTTCGCATCATCAGCGGCGGGGTTCAGGAACATCATGCGTTCGTGGGCACCCAGACGGTTGATGACACCTACTTGGCCCGAGTGTTCGAGATGCTTGTGGGCCTGCTCCCAGACCGTGGCGAGGCCCGACGCTTGCAGGTGTCGAGTCTGGGGTACGTCAATCTGCTCCACATCGCTGTGACTCTCGCCGGCATCCCCGACGCAGGGAGCACACCGCTGCCCGACGAAGCGAAGGAGAGGGCCGAGGAAGATGCGAGTTCGTCGGAGGCGAGCAACGACGAACTTGCCGATGCCGCGAGGGAGAGGCTTGCCCAGACAGCAGAGGCCGCTGATGCTGACGCAGACTCCTTCTACCCAGAACTCTTCCACGCGACAGTTCTGATCGAGGAACCGGAGGCGCATCTCCACCCGCAGCTTCAATACGGACTCATCCGCTATCTTCGCCGGCTGGTCGACGATCGCCCAGACATCCAGGTCATCGTGACCACGCACTCCGCCGATCTCGCGGCCGCCTGTGATCCCGAGGAACTCATCGTTGTACGAAAGGACGCCGAGAACCGCACACTCTCACGGCGCGTCGCCGACCTCCCGGTGAAGGATGCGCTCAAGAACAGCCTGTTCCAACAGACTCGACTACACCTCGACGCGACGCGGTCAGCGGGGCTGTTCGCAGACAGAGTCCTCGTGGTTGAAGGCGTGACAGAAGCCAGCCTGCTGCGGTTGCTCGGCCGTGCGTGGGCGGGAGACGACGCCACCCGGATCGGCTTCATCGACGCACTTTCGATTCTTCCTGTCGGCCACAAGGTCGGGCAGTGGCCGATCCGCCTCATTGCCACGCCAGGTCACGAACTCGTCACCCGCGTTGCCGCTGTCGCCGATACGGACCTGCGTGGCACGCCGCTTCCCGATCCTCAGCCACCCAAATGGCACTCAGAGCTTGATGGAAGCTCCGCACGCTTCTTCTGGTCGAAGCCCACACTCGAACCATCACTCGTCGACGGGAACGAACAACTCATCGAACGAGCATTCATTAGGTGCAATCTCACTCCGCCCGACCCCGTCACCGCCGACGCTGTTGACCAGTTCTTCGTGCGCCACCCACGACACAAGGGCAAGTTCGCCCTCGCCCTCGCGCTGGAACTCGACAAGAGCCTTGGCGCGGTCGTGTTGCCTGCGCACATCGCCGAGATGTTCGGGTGGCTCTATGGCGGCCCGGAGCCGGGATCAACTCCTGCGGACGACACCGACTGAGTCCTCGATGGTGCAACTTACCAATGCGCAGGCACTCGCCGCAGCGGCGCCAGACCGCCTCGTCAACATCGTGTCCGCACCTGGCAGTGGCAAGACGACGATAGCGGCCGAGCGGTATGGGTATCTTCGCTATCAACGCGGTGATACTCGTGGTGTTCTTGGCCTGACCTTCAACCGCGCGGCTGCGGCAGAACTGCGTCGTCGGATTCACGCACGCTGGGGCGAAAACTGCATCAGACCCGCGCATCGAGTCGCGACCTTCGATCACCTCCACATAGACCTGCTGACCCGACTTCTCCGCCTCGGCAAGCTCACCTGGCCAAACGGAATCACTGCGCTCGATGTCCGCGATGACTACCGTGGCTTCAAGGGTTACAGGTTCTTGCCGATCACCAGCTACGAGCGGTTCGCCAGCCTTAACGCGAACGGACATGTCGTCTCAAACGGCCGTAAAGTCGCAAAGCCCGGCCCAGGGATCGGCGGTGTGGCCGATCATCGAGCTGTGCTCGACACTGGCGTGGTCAGCCACGACGACGTTCGCAGCATCCTGCGGTCTGCCTTGCAACTCGACGACATTCAGCGTGTGGCAGCGGACTGGCTGTCGGGGAGCTATCGCGCGCTGGTGATTGACGAGGTGTACGACGCCGATGACCTCGACCTCTATGTCGCGTACCTTGCAGCGGAAGCTGGCCTGTCGGTGACTCTCATCGGGGACCCGTGGCAGGCACTCTACAAATGGCGGGGCGCAAAACCAGAGGTCGTCGAGAAGCTGCTGAGCGGCACCTCCGAGCCGTTCAAAGCATACGAGCAGCCGGAGTCATTCCGATTTCACGGCGACCAGATGCCGCAACTCGCGGTCGACCTGCGAGCCGGAGTCGGAGCGACACTGCCTGAGGTCGACAGCTCACAGATCGACGTCGCGCTCGCGCGGAACTGGACACAGCTGTGGTCTGTTGGAGACAACATCCTCCCGCTCTCCTTTCACACCGTGAACAACGCAACAGATGCGGCTCTAAATCTCCTGCTCGATGTGGTCACGCGATCACGTCTGGGGACTCAGTCCTATGGCCGCGAGGGTGCGATCACGAAGCTCGGACTCGATCGTGACCGGTTCTTTGCGCAGCAGGAGGAGGTCTTCGCGCCCCTGGTCGTTGGCCTACGTGAAGGCAGATCGGCGGCTGCCGTGCTCGACGAACTTCGTGAGGCGATCAAGGCGTTGGGTGCCCGCCGGCCGAATCGGCTATCAGACGAGAAGGAAGCCGCAGCTGAAGCTCAATTGGCTCGGCTCGCTGCCCGTTTGAACCAGCCGACTGTAGTTCCCGGTCTTACAATCTTCCAGGCCAAGGGGCGTGAGTGGGATCGGGTCGGTGTTGTGTTATCGCGTGCGCAGGTCACCACGCTTGCCTCGGGACTGCGTGAACTCGATGAGGAGCACAGCATCATTTATGTCGCGATCACACGGGCCAAGGTCGCGTGCGGTCGGCTGTCGGACACTTCCGGTGTCGAAGCCGAGCGCCTTCGGGTCTGCCGTGAGTTTGGTTGACATCTGATCTGTGGTCCCGGGATGGACTGCTGGAAGGATGACCCCATGCCCGCTGCATACCCCCGAGAGTTCCGCCAGGACGTGGTCGCGATCGCCCGCAAGGGCCAGATGCCGATCGCGCAGGTCGCGAAGGACTTCGGCATCGCCGAGTCCTGCCTACGGCGCTGGCTGGCCCAGGATGATGTCGAGGCCGGGATCCGGCCCGGCGTCACCAAGGCTGAGAACGAGGAGCTGAAGGCTCTCAAGCGCCGCAACCGTGAATTTGAGATGGAGAACGAGGTCCTACGGCGTGCGGCCGCGTATCTGTCCCAGGCGAACCTGAAATTGGGTCAGTCCCCAAAATGAGCTATCCCGTCGTGAAGGACCTGGCCCGCGACGGGATTCCCGTGAAACTCTCCTGCCGGGTCCTCGGGTTCTCCCGTCAGGCCTACTACCAGTGGCTGGCCGAACCTGTCAGCGAGCGGGAATGGTCC
>NZ_VIGS01000029.1:0-29544 GCF_006704135.1 Micrococcus sp. R8502A1 | reverse complement strand
TACTGTTACGTATCTGTGTGTGTGGCATATTCGCGGCAGCGGACCATGTGTATACGCGACAGATTTATTTGTTTATTGAAAAGCGGGGGCGCCCGCCGAGACCAACACTTATGGGGTCGTCGGAGGGGTCGGTTGTGTATAAGAGACAGGGTGGGCACCGACCCAGCCTACGGACTCCGGTCTGCGGGGGCGGGGGCCTCGCTAGCCTGGGCTCATGACCTCCGCCACACCTGCTCGCCCCGTGCTCCCCGCCCGCCCGACGACGTCGCCCCGGGACGGTGCGCGACCGCGGCTGGTCGTGGGGCTCGCGCTGCTCGACGATGCGGCCGCGCCGACCCGCCTGCTGGCGGCCCGCCGCAGCGCGCCCGCCGCGCTGCGGGGACTCTGGGAGTTCCCCGGGGGCAAGGTCGAGCCGGGAGAGGGTGCCCAGGAGGCGCTGCTGCGGGAGTGCCGGGAGGAGCTCGGGGTCGCCGTGCGGCTCGGCCCCGAGGTGGCGGCGCCGGAGCCGGCCGGGTGGGAGCTGGCCAACGGCGCCCGGATGCGGGTGTTCTGGGGCGTCCTCGCGGAGGAGGGGGCGACGCCCCGAGCCCTGCAGGACCACGATCTGCTGGCGTGGCTGCCGCTCGCCGGGCCGGGCGTGCGGCACCTGGACTGGATCCCGGCGGACCGGCCGATCGTGGCCGAGGTGCTCCGCGGCGCCGCCACGGCGTTCTCGGCGGGGCGCTGAGCCGGCGCGCGGCCGGCCGTGCCCCGCGGACGGGTCAGAACAGCGCGGGCTGCGCCGCCGGAGCGGAGAGCCGGGGTGCCGGGGTGCGCCGGGCCGGGGGACCGTCCTCGCGCCGGATGCCGTGCGCGCCGCCGCGGGCCAGGCCGTGCCGTGCGGCGGCCTCCCCGGCCACGCGGGTGAGCATGCGACGGTACGACTCGGGCGCGTAGGCGGACCGGGCGTACATCTGCTCGTAGCCGGCCAGCAGATCCGGGTGCTCGCGGCGGATCCAGTCCAGGTACCACTCCTTCGCGCCCGGCCGCAGGTGCAGGGCGCCCGGCATGACACGCGCCGCCCCGGCGTCCGCCAGCGCGCGCATGAGGGCGTCGATCTCGCGGTCCCCGTCCGTGAGCCACGGCAGCAGAGGCATGGCCATGACGGTGACGTCCGCACCCGCGGCGGCGAGCCGCTCGATCAGGCGCAGGCGTGCGGTCGGCGACGGCGTGCCCGACTCGACCGCGGCGGCGATGGCGGGGTCGAGCATCGCCAGGGAGAGCGAGACCTGCACGGGCACCTGGCGCGAGGCCGCCTGCAGCAGGGGCACATCCCGGGCGAGCAGGGTCCCCTTGGTCAGCACGGAGAACGGGGTGCCGGAATCCGCCAGGGCTCGGATGATCCCGGGCATCAGCGCGTAGCGGCCCTCGGCCCGCTGGTACGGGTCCGTGTTGGTCCCCAACGCCACCGCCTCGCGGCCCCACGTGGGGCGGGCGAGCTCGGCGCGCAGCACCTCGGCGACGTTGACCTTCACGACGATCTGCCGGTCGAAGTCGGCCCCGGCATCGAGCTCGAGGAAGGTGTGGGTGCTGCGGGCGTAGCAGTACCGGCAGGCGTGGGTGCAGCCGCGGTACGGGTTCACGGTCCAGCGGAACGGCATGGCCGAGGCGGACGGCACAGAGTTCAGCGCGGTCTTGGCGAGCACCTCATGGAAGGTGACGCCCGCGAACTCCGGGGTGGTGACACTCCGCTGCAGGTCCGAGAGCGGCAGCAGGGCGGCGGAGCCGGCCGGTGTGCCGGCCGTCGCCCGCTGGGCTCCGCCCTCGGACCGCAGGGTCTGCGCTTCCCATCGCATGGCCAGAAGTAGAACACATGTTCGAATCGACCCGCAAGCGTGTTCGAGTCCGGGCGTGGCGCGGGCGCCGAGACGCGCCTACCGTGGTCGCCATGACCTCCCGTGCACCCGCCCCGGCCGCCCGCGTCCTGCTCACGGGCTTCGAGCCCTTCGGCGGCGATGTCCACAACCCGTCGATCGCCGCCGCGCGGGACGCCGTGGGCATCCTGGCGGACCGGGGTGTGACGGCCGAGGCGGTCGAGCTGCCGTGCGCGTTCGGCGCGGCCGGGCCGGCCCTGACCGCGGCCCTCGACCGGGTCCGGCCGGAGGTGGCGATCGCCGTCGGGCTGGCTGGCGGCACGGCGACGGTCCGGGTCGAACGGGTGGCCGTGAACCTGCAGGACGCCCGGATCCCGGACAACGCGGGGGAGCAGCCCGTGGACCGGCCCGTGCGCGCCGACGGTCCCGCGGCCCTGTTCGCCACCCTGCCCGCCAAGCGTGCCGTCGCCGCGATCCGGGAGGCCGGCGTCGCCGCGGAGCCGTCCCTGTCCGCGGGCGCGTTCGTGTGCAACCACGTCTTGTACTCGCTCCTCGACGGCCCCGGCACCGCCCGGGCCGCCGGCTTCATCCACGTGCCGTGGGACACCGAGCACCGCCCGACGCCGGACACCCCGGCCCTGCCCGCGGCCGACCTGGCGCGCGCGGTGGCCGAGGCCGCCCTGACGGCGCTGGCCGGCGGCCCCGACCTCGACGTCCCCGGCGGCACCCTGCACTGACCTCCCCGGACCCCGGGTCCGTGTCGGCGCGATCGCCCGTGCCCGTCAGCGGCGGCGCCGCAGGCCGCGGACCACGGGCCGCTCGATGTAGCCGCCCAGGGCCAGGCTCGCGCGTCGTTCGAAGACGTTGCGCGAGGCCGGATCCCCGGTCCGCCACATCGACCACGCCGCCGCCAGCGCGTACGCCGGCAGGAAGGGCAGACCCAGCAGGAGGGCGTACTGGTCCGCATGGCCGGCCTCGTGCCGCCACAGCGCGGGCGTCATGCGCAGGCCGGGGCGGGTGAACACGACGTCGCCGACCGTGAACGCGGCCCCGCCCGGGAACCGGTGCGTCCAGCCGCGGGCCTCGATCAGCCCGTGCGGCCCGGGCCGCAGCGCGCAGCCGGCGACGACGGCGCCCACCAGCCCCAGCGGCGTCGCCAGGTTCAGCAGGTTCCACAGCCCGCGCGCCCGCACGTGCGCCGGAGGCGACGGCCGGGAGGGGGCCGCGGTCACGGCCGTGTCGCGGGGTCGACGTCACCGGCGGGGGACCCGGACGCGGGGACGTCGAAGTAGAGCGGGGCATGGGCGGCGCAGCCCGGGTTGAACGGCGCCCCGCAGGCCGGGCACGCGGGATCGGCGGTGGCCTCGAGGGCGAGGTAGGCGGTCACGCTCAGCTCGGTGCGGCACACCCCGCACAGCACATGCGGCCGGTCGAACTCGCCGGCAGGCACCGGCACGGCCGGGTGGTCGGCGAGCTCCGCGTGGCAGCGGTGGCAGGACCAGTACGCGGGGCAGCAGGCGAAGCGCAGGGCGACGACGTCCCGCGCCGTGGCGTAATGGGCGCAGCGGGTCTGCGCGTCCAGGCCCACGCCCCGCAGCAGCGGGTCGGTGCCGTCGAGGGAGTCCGGGGCGGTCATGCGCCTCAGCCTAGGCCGAGCGCGTCCGGGGCGGACACTAGACTGACGGGCGTCCCACCGTCCCCCATGCGAAGGTCGTTGCCCTGATGACACCCAGCCCCGAGACCGGCGCGGAGCCCACCGCGCCCGTGGCGGAGATCTCCCCCGTGGACGCGGAGGCGGTGGAGGCGGCCGTGCAGGCCGCGCTCGCCGCGTACGAGGCCGCGGCGGACCTCGATGAGCTCAAGGCCGCCCGCCTGGCCCACACCGGTGACCGGGCCCCCCTGACTCTCGCGAACAAGGCGATCGGCGCTCTGCCCAAGGAGCGCAAGGCGGAGGCCGGCAAGCTCATGGGCGCCGCACGCGGCCGCCTGGGCAAGGCCCTGGCCGCCCGCACCGAGGTGCTCGAGGCGGAGCAGGCCGCGCGGATCCTGCGCGAGGAGACGGTGGACGTGACCACCGCGGTCCGTCGCCGCCGCGTCGGCGCCCGTCACCCGCTCTCGCTGACGATGGACCGTGTCTCGGAGATCTTCGTCGGTATGGGCTGGGAGATCGCGGAGGGCCCCGAGCTCGAGTCCGAGTGGTTCAACTTCGACTCCCTCAACTTCGCGCCGGACCATCCGGCCCGCGAGATGCAGGACACCTTCTTCGTGGCCCCGGCTGAGGCCCACCTGCTGCTGCGCACCCACACCTCCCCGGTGCAGATGCGCTCCCTGCTCGAGCGGGGCGCCCCCACCTACGTGCTGTGCCCGGGCCGCACCTTCCGCACGGACGAGCTGGACGCCACGCACACCCCGGTGTTCCACCAATTCGAGGGCCTGGCCGTGGACAAGGGCCTGACCATGGCCCACCTGCGCGGCACCCTCGAGTACTTCGCCCGCCAGATGTTCGGGGCCGAGGCGGCCATCCGCCTGCGCCCGAACTTCTTCCCGTTCACTGAGCCCAGCGCCGAGCTGGACATCTGGCACCCCGGCGCCAAGGGCGGGCCCCGCTGGATCGAGTGGGGCGGCTGCGGCATGGTGCACCCGAACGTGCTGCGCGCCGCGGGCCTGGACCCGGAGGAGTACTCCGGGTTCGCGTTCGGCATGGGCGTGGAGCGCACGCTCATGTTCCGCAACGAGGTCCCGGACATGCACGACATGATCGAGGGCGACGTCCGCTTCTCCCAGCACTTCGGAATGGAGGTCTGATCCATGCGCATCCCCCTGGACTGGCTGCGGGAGTTCGTCCCCGTGCCCGCGGAGCACCGTGCCGAGGACGTGATGGCCGACCTCGTCCGCGTCGGCCTCGAGGAGGAGGACGTCCACCGTCCGGCCGCCGAGCTGCAGGGCCCGATCGTCGTCGGGCAGGTGCTCTCCAAGGAGCCCGAGCCGCAGAAGAACGGCAAGACCATCAACTGGTGCTCCGTGCGGGTGGTGCCCGAGGGCGCCGCCCAGCCGCTCACCGGCGAGGGCATCGAGCCCTCCGGCGTGCAGGGCATCGTGTGCGGCGCCCACAACTTCGAGGTCGGGGACAAGGTCGTCGTGACCCTGCCCGGCGCGGTGCTGCCCGGCGACTTCCGCATCAGCCCCCGCAAGACCTACGGCCACGTCTCGGCCGGCATGATCGCCTCCAGCGCGGAGCTGGGCATGGGCGACGACGGCACGGACGGGATCATCGTGCTCGGCGACCTCGGGCTCGACCCCGAGCTGGGCACCGACGCCCGGGACGTCCTGGACCTGCACGGCGAGGCCGCCGAGATCAACGTGACGCCCGACCGCGGCTACGCGTTCTCGATGCGCGGCGTCGCGCGCGAGTATGCGCACGCCACCGGCGTGCCCTTCACGGACCCGGCCGCCGCCGTCCACCCGCCCGCGGCCGACGACGCCGGCCCGGCCGTCCGGATCGAGGACGACGCGCCGATCCACGGCGAGCCCGGGGCCACCCGCTTCGTGGCCCGCACGGTCTCCGGCGTGGACGCGACCCGTCCGACCCCGCCGTGGCTGGCCGCGCGCCTGCGCCTGGCCGGCATCCGCACCATCTCCCTGCCGGTGGACATCTCCAACTACGTGATGTGGGAGCTGGGCCAGCCCCTGCACTTCTACGACGCGGACACGCTCTCCGGTGAGATCGTGGTGCGTCGCGCGCGGGCCGGAGAGACCCTGACCACCCTCGACGGCAAGGAGCGCGAGCTCGACCCCGAGGACCTGCTCATCACGGACGACTCCGGCCCCATCGGCCTGGCGGGCGTCATGGGCGGGGCCGCCACCGAGGTCACGGACGCCACCACCACGATCGTGGTCGAGTCCGCGAACTTCGACCCGGTGTCGATCGCCCGTACGCGGCGCCGGCACCGCCTGCCCTCGGAGGCGTCGAAGCGCAACGAGCGCGGCGTCGACTGGGAGGTCGCCGACGAGGCGGCCGAGCGGGCCGTGCAGCTGCTCGTCGAGCTCGCCGGCGGCACCGCCGAGCCCGGGGTCACCGACGTCGGGACGCGGCCGGAGCCGGCCGTCGTCGAGATGGCCGCCGACTTCCCCTCCGCCCTGGTGGGCGTGGCGTACACGACCGACGAGGTCGTGGAGACGCTGCGTGCCCTGGGTGCCGAGGTGACCGTGACCGAGGCCGCCGACGGCGCCGCCCCGCGGCTGACCGTGACCGCCCCGTCGTGGCGCACGGACCTGCGCATCCCCGAGGACCTCGCCGAGGAGGTCGCGCGCCTGCGCGGCTACGACGCGATCCCCTCCGTGGTGCCCGTGGCCCCGCCGGGCCGCGGCTTCACCCGCCGCCAGGCCCAGCGTCGCCGCGTGTCGGCCGCGCTCGCGGCCGCGGGTCTCACCGAGGTGCTCGCCTACCCGTTCGTCTCCGAGGAGCAGAACCGGCGCTTCGGGGCGGACTCGGACGCGCAGGGCCCGGCCCTGACGATGGTGGCCCTGGCCAATCCGATCGCCTCCCAGTACCGGCACCTGCGCCTGTCGCTGCTGCCGGGCCTCGTCGAGACCGCGCGCCGCAACCTCGGCCGCGGCTTCCGCGACCTGGCGCTGTACGAGATGGGGCAGGTCTTCCTGCCCGGCGCGCAGCTGGGCTCGGCGACGATCCCCCCGCGCGCGGTCCACCCCTCCGCCGAGGTCCTCGCCGACCTCGAGGCCGGCATCCCCGCCCAGCCGTGGCACGTGGCCGGCCTGTACGCCGGGCACGACTCGGCGCCCGGGCCGGACCACACCCCCCGCCCGGTGGACTGGCAGGACGCGGTCGCCGGAGCCCTCGACGTGGCCGACGTCCTCGGCGTCGAGCTGACCGTCCGGCAGGGCCGGCACCACGCCTTCCACCCGGGCCGGGTGGCCGAGCTCGTCGTCGTGACCGAGCACGGGGACCGGGTGGTGGGCGTGGCCGGCGAGCTGCACCCGCAGTGGCTCGAGGCCGAGGACCTGCCCGCCCGCACGAGCGTGTGGGAGCTGGACCTGGACGCGCTGTGCGCCGCGGCCCCTGAGACCGTGGTCGCCGCACCGCTGTCCACGTTCCCCGTGAGCACGCAGGACGTGGCGCTCGTGGTAGACGAGGCCGTCGTGGCCGGGGACGTGCGCGCGACCCTCGCCGAGGGCGCCGGGGAGCTGCTCGAGGCCGTCGAGCTGTTCGACGTCTACCGGGGCGCGGGCGTGCCGGAGGGGCGGAAGTCCCTCGCGTTCTCCCTGCGCTTCCGCGCCCCCGACCGCACGCTCACCGCGGAGGAGGCCTCCGAGGCCCGCGCCGCGGCCACCGCGCTCGCGGCGCAGCGGCACGGGGCGGTCCAGCGCTGACCGTGTCCGCCGCGACCGGCCCGTGGGGCCTGACGTCGGCCGTCCCCGCCTCGGCGGGGGCGGCCGACGCCGTCTCCGCGCTGCTCGGTCAGGTGCGCACCGCCCTGACGGCGGCCTGGGGCGTGCCGGTGGGTCCGCTCGGGCTCCGGCACGCCTGCGCGGGCTGCGGCTCGGCCGCGCACGGCGTCCCCGCGCTGACCGGCCTGCCCCCCGGCCGGGTCGCCCTCGTCTCGTTCACGCGCGTCCGGATGCCCGGCGCCGAGGACCGGGCGCGGATCGGGGCGTGGTGGGCGCCGGCACGGCCCGCCGACGGGCTCGGCCTCGGGGTGGACGTCGAGCGGGCGGACGCCGCGGCCTTCGCGGACGAGGACGGACTGGGCGGGGTGGGCTTCTCGACGGCGGAGCGCGCCCGGGTGCGGGAGCTTCCCACCCCCGAGAGGCCCGCCGCGCGGGCCCGGCTGTGGACGCGCAAGGAGGCGCTCGTGAAGGCCGCCGGCACCGGCTTCACGGGCGACCCCGCCGCCGTCGACGCGCTGACCGTGCCGGCCGACGTCGTGCTGGAGGACCTCACCGACCGGCTGCCGTGCGGTCTCGTCGGGGCGCTGGCGCGGCGGGGCCGCTGAGTCGACCGCGCGGCCGGGTCAGCCCGGGAACGGCGGCAGGGCGGGCCGCAGCGTCCACGCGTCGAAGAGCTCGTCCACCTGCGCCCGGCTCACCCCGGCGTGCGGGGCCCACGCGTGCACGTGCGTGCGCAGCCCCAGGGAGTCGACGGTGCCGAACCGGTGCTCCTGCACCCAGGCGCGCAGCATGGAGCCGAAGAGGTCCGCGCCGAGCAGGTGCCGCAGCGCCTCCACGGTGAGCGCGCCGCGCTTGTACACCCAGTCCTCGAACATCTCCTCCGGCCCGGGCTCGGCCAGCGCCTGCTCCACCGGGTGCGCGGCCAGCTTCTGCCAGGCCCGCCGCGCCATCGAGGTGATGCTGGACCGCCCCGAGGCCTCGGCCCACAGCCACTCGGACCAGCAGGCGAAGCCCTCGTGCAGCCACAGGTCGGACCAGCGGCCCAGGGTCACGGCGTTGCCGAACCACTGGTGGGACATCTCGTGGGCGATCAGCCGCTCGGACTCCCACGAGCCGTCCAGGTGGTTGGTGCCGAACAGGGACATGCCCGCGGCCTCGAGCGGGATCTCCAGCTCCTCGTCGGCCACGACCACGGTGTAGTCCTCGAACGGGTACGGCCCGTAGGCGTCGATGAACGTGGCCATCATGGCCGGCTGGGGGGCAAGGGCCCGGAGGGCCCGCTGCTCGGTCCGCGGGGAGACCACGAGGCGCAGCGGCGGCAGGCCCTCGGCGGGAGGGGCGGCGTCCACGAGCCGGTAGCGGCCGATCTGCACGCTGAGCAGGTAGGCGGGCACGGGCTGGTCGAGCCGCCACCGCCACGTGACCCGCGAGCCGCGCGTGCGCACGGGCGCGCCCACGCCGTTGGCGACGGGCAGGTAGCCCGCATCGCAGGTGAGGGTGATCTCCGCCGTCGAGCGGGAGGTGGGGGAGTCCACGCACGGCAGCCACGTGGAGGCGCCGTGGGGCTGCCCGGCCACGAGCACGCCGTCCGTGAGCTCCTCCCAGCCGATCGTGCCCCACGGGCTGCGCCGCAGCGTGGGCGTGCCCGCGTAGACCACGGTCAGCTCCACGAGCGTGCCCTCCGGCCGGCTCTCGTCCAGGTCGACGACGAGGCGGCTCGGGGCGCGGCCCGGCTGGGTGAACGAGGAGGCGACGGCGCGGCCGTCGACGACGGCGTCCACCCGGGACACGCGCAGCCGGTACAGGTCCAGCTCGATGCGGCGGCTCTGCTTCGTCAGGCGCACGCGCAGGACGGCGGTGCCGGAGACCCGGTTCGCGGCCAGGCGCACGTCGAGGTCCAGTGCGATGTGCTCGACGGTGGCGGCGTCGGTGCCGACGCCCGGGACGTAGGGATCGGTGCTCATGCTTCCTCTCGGGAGGGGGTGGCCGCGGCGGCGGGGTCGCCGTCGGGACGACGCCACGGGGAGACCGGGTTGCCGAGCCACCACGTGCCGGCGGGCAGCTCCTCGCCGCGCATCACGAGGGACCCGGCACCGACGGTGGTGCCGCGGCCCAGGCGGGCGGCGGGCAGCACCACGGAGTGGGGGCCGAGGGTGGCGCCGTCCTCCAGGACGACGGCGTCCAGGGACATCACGCGGTCGTGGAACAGGTGGGTCTGGACGACGCAGCCGCGGTTCACGGTGGCGCCGTCGCCGAGCTCCACGAGGTCGGCCTCGGGCAGCCAGTAGGACTCGACCCAGGCGCCGTGGCCGATGCGGGCGCCCATCGCGCGCAGGAACCAGACCAGGGCGGGGGTGCCGGCCGCGGCCCGGCTGAACCACGGGGCGGCGAGGAACTCGGTGAAGGTGTCCGCGACCTCGTTGCGCCAGATGAACGAGGACCACAGCGGGTGCTCGCCCGCGCGGATCCGGCCGACGAAGACCCGCTTGGCGAGCACGGTCAGGCTCGCCGCGACCGCGCCGGCCGCGAGCAGGACGACGCCGCCCAGGACGAAGGCCAGCGCCCACGTGCCGACCGCGATGAGGGCGGCCAGCGTCGCGCCGACGGCGAGGGACAGGGCCACGTGCAGCCACACCGGGATCGCGCGCAGCAGCTCCCAGGCGGTGCGGGCGGCCTTGAGTCGGGCCGGCGGGTCGTAGGTGAGGGCGGCGTCTGCGGTGACCTCGTTGCGGCGCAGGCGCACGGGCGGGGAGCCCATCCAGGACGTGCCCGCCTTGGTCTTGGCCGGGGTGGTGGACAGCACCGCCACGAGCGAGTCGCGGCGCAGGGTGCGGCCGCCGGGCACCATGCCGGAGTTGCCCACGAACGAGCGCTTGCCGACCTTCGCGGGGGCCACGTGCATCCACCCGCCGTCGAGGGAGTAGGAGGAGACCATCGTGTCGTCGGCGAGGAACGCGCCGTCGCCCACGCGGGTCATGCAGGGCAGGAGCACCACGGTGGAGGCCTCGACGCCGCGGCCCACCTCGGCGCCCAGCAGGCGCAGCCACGTCGGCGTGAAGCGGGAGGCGTAGATCGGGAACAGCTGGTCGCGGGCGGCGTCGAGGACGCGCTCGGTGGCCCACACCTGCCAGCCGACCCGGGAGCGCACGGGGTGGTGCCCCTCCGTGATGCCGAGCGCGAGCAGGCGCACGGTGACGAGCACGAGCAGCATCTGGGTCAGGAACCAGACGCCGGCCACCAGGGGGCTTGCGGCCAGCAGGCGCGCCGCGGTGGTCCCGACGGCGGCCAGCGGCCCCGCCTCCGGGGCCGGCGGCCACCAGGTCAGCGACCACGCGGCCACCGCGGCCGCCGCGGCGGCGGAGACGAGCGGAAGGAGGGAGATGAGGGTCGAGAGGACGGTCGCCATCAGGCGCCAGCCCGGGGTCTCCCGCGGCGCCTCGGCGGGGCCGCGGGACTTCACCTTGCCCACCTTGACGGCGGGGGAGCCGGCGTGGCGCTGGCCGCCGCGCACCCGCCCGGCGACGGTGGACCCGGCCTCGACGTGCGCCCCGGCGCCGACCTGGGCGCCCGGCAGGAGCGTGGAGCGGGCGCCCACGACGGCGTCCGCGCCGATGCGCACCTCGCCGAGCCGGACGACGTCGCCGTCGACCCAGTAGCCGGACAGGTCCACCTCAGGCTCGATCGCGGCGCCCTCCTCGACCGTGAGCATGCCGGTGACCGGTGGCACGGTGTGCATGTCCACGTCCTTGCCGATCCGGTTGCCCAGCAGTCGCGCGTAGGCGGGCACCCACGTGGCGCCGGCCAGCGAGTAGGGGTCCACGAGGTCGCTGATCTGCTGGGCGAGCCACAGGCGCAGGTGGACGCGGCCACCGCGCGGGTAGGACCCGGGGCTCACGCCGCGCAGCAGCAGCCGGGCCGTCGCGGCGGTGAGCAGCATGCGGCCGGGCACGGTCACCACCAGCAGACCGGCCACGATCAGCACCCACCACGGCACGGTGGGCAGCCCGGGCGCGAGCCCGGAGAGCGTCAGCAGGTTCAGGGCCAGGCCGGTCCACACGCCCAGGCGCAGGGCGGGCAGGACGAACACGGGCAGTCCCACGAGGGTCTGGACCCACTGGGTGCGGTGGCGGGTGCGGTCGACGTGCCGGTCGTGCACCTCGATGCCGCGGGGGCCGTCGTCGCCCACGACGGCGGCCACGAGGGCCCCGGCGGTGGGGTTGCGGTAGACGTCCTGGACGGTCACGGCCGGGTGGCGCAGGCGCAGGCGGGCCACGAGCTGGGCAGCGGCGAGCGAGCCGCCGCCGGCCTCGAAGAAGTCGGTGTCGGCGTCCTTGGGGGGCGCGCCGAGCACGTCCGCCCACTGGCGCAGCACCCAGCCGTCGGCGGTGTCCTCGTTCGGCTGGGGCGCGTCCTCGTCCACCTCGGCGCCGGGCAGGGGCCACGGCAGCGCGTGGCGGTCCACCTTGCCGGAGGTCTTCGTGGGCAGGGAGTCCACGACGGCCAGCCGGGGCACGAGTGCGGCCGGCAGCTCCGCCGCGAGGTGCTCGCGGGCCATGTGCAGGTCGAGCTCGGCCTCGGGGTCCGCGGGGACGAGGTAGCCGACGAGGATCTGGTGGCCCGCCGGGGTGGTCTGCACGGCCGCGGCGCCGCCGTGGACGCCGGGCAGGGCCTGGAGGGCCGCGTCCACCTCGCCGAGCTCGATGCGGCGGCCGCCGAGCTTCACCTGGTCGTCGGCGCGGCCGACGAACAGCAGGCCCTCCGGCTCGAAGACCACGAGGTCGCCGGAGCGGTAGGCACGCTCCCAGCCGAGGGAGGGTATGGGGGCGTACTTCTCGGCGTCCTTGGCCGGGTCGAGGTAGCGGGCCAGGCCGACGCCGCCGATGATCAGCTCGCCCGTCTCGCCCTCGGCCACGGGCAGCGTGGTCTGCGGGTCGACGACGGCCAGGTCCCAGCCGTCCAGGGGCAGGCCGATGCGGACCGGGCCGAGACCCGTGAGCGGGGCCGCGCACGCGACGACGGTGGCCTCCGTGGGGCCGTAGGTGTTCCAGACCTCGCGGCCGTCCTCCGCCAGGCGCGCGGCGAGCTCGGGCGGGCAGGCCTCGCCGCCGAAGATCAGCAGCCGGACGTTGTCCATGGCCTCGGTGGGCCACATCGCGGCGAGGGTCGGCACGGTGGACACGGCGGTGATGCGCCGCTCGGCGAGCCACGGGCCGAGGTCCATGCCGGAGCGCACGAGCGAGCGGGGGGCCGGGACCAGGCACGCACCGTGACGCCAGGCGAGCCACATCTCCTCGCACGAGGCGTCGAACGCGACGGACAGTCCCGCCAGCACGCGGTCGCCCGGGGCGAGCGGATCGTCCGCCAGGAAGATCCGCGCCTCGGCGTCCACGAAGGCCGCGGCCGAGCGGTGGCTCACCGCCACGCCCTTGGGGGTGCCCGTCGAGCCAGAGGTGAAGATGATCCACGCGTCGTCCTCGAGCCCGGGGGCGCGGGCCTCCGCGGCCGGGTCCGCGGTGTGCTCGGGGTGCGGGGCGTAGACCCGCTCGTCGGTGAGGACGCCGGCCACCTTCGCCTCGCCGAACACGAGGCGGGCGCGCTCCTCCGGATCGTCCGCGTCCACGGGGACGTAGGCCGCGCCGGCGGCGAGCACGCCGAGGATCGAGACGTACAGCGCGGCCGTGCCCGAGGCGATCCGCACGCCGACCCGGTCTCCCGCCCGCACGCCGGCGGCCCACAGGTGGCGGGCGGTCTCGTCGACGCGCTCCCGCAGCTCCGCGTACGTCAGCGGCTCGACGCCGTCGTCCAGGGCGGTCGCGTCCGGGTGCTCGCGCGCCGTGGCGTCGAAGAGCTCCACGAGCGTCCGGGCGGGCGGGGTGCGCTCGGAGCCGGGCAGCTGCGGCCGATGCGGCCCGCCCGCGGGGTCGAGGGGGACGGAGGGCGGGGTGGGCGCGGCGGACGAAAGGGACACAGGGGCCTCCGGGGGTGTGAGCGGCAAACCGAGGGTCGGACGCGGACCAGGCCGCAGCGGGACATTCTATGCCCCGCCCGCGGCCGCGCGGGGCGCCTGGAAGGCACCGGGCGGGTCCGGCTCAGGACAGGGTGAGCAGCACCTTGCCCGTCGTCGACCGGGACTCGAGTGCGGCGTGCGCGGCGGCCGCGTCCGCCAGCGGGAAGCGCTCGCCGATCCGTACGTCGAGCTCGCCGGAGGCCCACGCCCCGAACACCTCTCCACCACGCCAGCGGGTCTCCTCGCCCGTGCGCGTGTAGTGCACCAGCGAGGGCCGGGTGACGTACAGCGCGCCGGCCGCGTTGAGCCGCTGCAGGTCGAAGGGGGGCACCTGCCCGGAGGCCCCGCCGAAGAGCACGAGCGTGCCGCGCACGCGCAGCACCTCGAGCGAGGTGTCGAAGGTGTCCTTCCCCACGCCGTCGAACACGGCGTGCGCGCCCTCGCCGTCGGTCAGCTCGGCCACCGTGGCGGCGAGGTCCGGGTAGTCCACCGCGGCGACGGCGCCCGCGCCCCGGGACAGCTCCCGCTTCTCCTCCGTGGACGCCGTGGTGACCACGCGGGCGCCGCGGGCCGTCGCGAGCTGGGTGAGCAGGAGCCCCACGCCGCCGGCACCGGCCGTCACGACCACCGTGTGGCCCTCCTCCACCGGGAAGGTGGACCGGCAGAGGTAGTGGGCCGTCATGCCCTGCAGCGGAAGGGCGGCGGCCTCGGCCAGGTCGATGCCCTCCGGGACGGCGAGGAGACGATCCGCGGGGGCGGTGAAGTGCTCGGCGTACGCACCGGTGGCCGTCGCGGTGGCGACACGGGCCCCCAGGAGCGCGGCGTCCACGCCCTCGCCGAGCGCGACGACCTCGCCGGAGCCCTCCGTGCCGGGGGTGAAGGGCAGGTCTATCGCGTAGACCCCGGAGCGCTGGTACGTCTCGATGAAGTTCAGGCCCGCCGCGGCGGTCCGCACCAGCACGTGCCCCGGTGCGGGGGAGGGCACCTCCGTCTCGGTCCACTGCAGGACCTCGGGGCCGCCCGTGGCGGACACGACGACGGCGTGGTGGGTGCGGGGGACGGCGGGGGTGTTCGCAGTGGTCATGGCCCCACTCTAGGAGCGGGCCCGGACATCCGGCCCGTCCCGAGGGACCCGAGTCAACGCATAGATATTCCGTGCAACGCATATCTACGCTAGGATGGGGCCATGACCCACACCGTCGCCGTCTCCGGAGCCAGCGGCTACGCCGGGGGAGAGGCCCTGCGCCTGCTCGCCGGCCACCCGTCCGTCACCGTCGGAGCCATCACGGCCCACTCGAACGCGGGGGAGCGCCTCGGCGCCCTCCAGCCGCACCTGCACGCCCTAGCGGACCGCGTCCTCGCCGAGACCACCGCGGACGTCCTCGCCGGTCACGACGTCGTGATCCTCGCGCTGCCCCACGGGGCCTCCGGGGCGCTCGCGGCCGAGATCGCCGAGCGCTCCCCGGACACCCTGGTGATCGACGCGGGCGCCGACCACCGCCTCGAGTCCGCCGCGGACTGGGAGGCCTTCTACGGCACCGCGCACGCCGGGACCTGGCCCTACGGCCTGCCCGAGCTGCCCGGTCAGCGCGAGCGACTCGCCGGCACCCGCCGCATCGCCGTCCCCGGGTGCTACCCGACCACCTCGATCCTCGCCCTCGCGCCCGGCTTCGCCGCGGGGCTGCTCGAGCCGCAGGACGTGGTGATCGTCGCCGCCTCGGGCACCTCCGGGGCGGGCAAGGCGCTCAAGCCGCACCTGCTCGGCGCCGAGGTCATGGGCGGGATGCGCCCGTACGGCGTCGGCGGCGGGCACCGGCACACCCCGGAGATCGAGCAGGGTCTGGCCCAGGCGGCCGGCGAGCCGGTCCGCGTCTCCTTCACGCCCACGCTCGCGCCGATGTCGCGCGGCATCCTCGCGACGGCCACGGCGCGGCTGCGCCCCGGCGTCGCCGCCGCGGACGTGCGCGCCGCATGGGCCGCGGCCTACGGCGGCGAACGCTTCGTGCACCTGCTCCCCGAGGGGCAGTGGCCCACCACGAAGGCGGTCCTCGGCTCCAACCACGTGCAGCTGCAGCTCGCCGTGGACGAGCGGGCCGGCCGCGTGATCGTCTGCGCGGCGCTCGACAACCTCACCAAGGGCACGGCCGGCGGCGCCGTGCAGTCCATGAACATCGCCCTGGGCCTGCCGGAGCAGGCGGGGCTCGAGCAGCAGGGGGTCGCGCCGTGAGCGTCACCGCAGCACAGGGGTTCCGGGCGGCCGGCGTCACCGCGGGGCTGAAGGCCTCGGGCACGCCCGACGTCGCCGTCGTCGTCAACGAGGGCCCGCGCGACGCGGCCGCCGCCGTCCTCACCGAGAACCGGGTGGCGGCCGCCCCCGTGGTCTGGACCCGCCGCGCCGTGCGGGACGGTCGCGCCACCGCGGTCGTCCTGAACTCCGGCGGGGCCAACGCGGCCACCGGCGCCGAGGGCCTCGAGGACGCCCGTCGCACCGCCGAGCACGCGGCCGCGGCCCTCGGGACCTCCGCCGACGACGTGCTCGTCTGCTCGACCGGCCTCATCGGCGAACGCCTGCCGATGGACACCCTCACCGCGGGCGTGTCCGAGGCGGTCGCCGCCCTGAGCCCGGCCGGCGGCGAGGACGCCGCCGTCGCGATCAAGACCACGGACACCGTGGCCAAGACCGCCGTGGCCCGCGGCGAGGGCTTCACCGTGGGCGGCATGGCCAAGGGCGCGGGCATGCTGGCACCCGGCATGGCCACCATGCTCAGCGTCATCACCACGGACGCCGACGTCCCCGCCCCCGCCCTCGACGCGGCCCTGCGCGAGGCCGTGCGCGCCACCTTCAACCGGGTCGACTCGGACGGGTGCATGTCCACCAACGACACCGTGATCCTGCTGGCCTCGGGCGCGTCCGGGACCGCGCCCGCGCCCGAGGCGTTCGCCGCGGCCCTCCACGAGGTCTGCGCGGACCTGTCCCGCCAGCTCGTCGCCGACGCCGAGGGCGCCCGGCACGACATCGCCGTGCGCGTGGTCCACGCCGAGACCGAGGAGGCGGCCGAGGCCGTCGCCCGCGCCGTCGGCCGCTCCAACCTGTTCAAGACCGCGATCTTCGGCCAGGACCCGAACTGGGGACGCGTGATCGCCGCCGTCGGCACGGTCCCGGAGTCGGTCGCCGCCTTCGACCCGTACGCCCTCGACGTGCGCTTCAACGGCGTCCAGGTGTGCCGCGCCTCCGGTGTGGGGGAGGACCGCTCCCGCGTGGACCTGACGGCCCGCGAGGTGCTCGTCGAGGTCGACCTGCACGCCGGCGACGCCGAGGCCACGGTCTGGACCAACGACCTGACGCACGACTACGTCCACGAGAACTCCGCCTACTCCACGTGAGGACCCCCAGCATGAGCCCGCACACCGACCCGGCCACGGCGGCCGCACCCGTCCTGTCCACCGCGGACCGGCTCGACCGCGCCGAGTCCAAGGCGGAGGTCCTCGTCGAGGCCCTGCCCTGGATCCGGCGGTTCGCCGGAACCGTCATGGTCGTCAAGTACGGCGGCAACGCCATGGTGTCGGAGGAGCTGCGCCGGGCGTTCGCCGAGGACATCGTGTTCCTGCACCACGTGGGGGTCCACCCCGTGGTGGTGCACGGCGGCGGCCCGCAGATCAACGCGATGCTCGACCGCCTCGGCATCGCGTCCGAGTTCCGCGGCGGCCTGCGCGTGACCACCGAGGAGGCCATGGACGTGGTCCGCATGGTGCTCACGGGACAGGTGGGCCGCGAGCTGGTCGGCCTCGTGAACTCCCACGGCCCGTACGCCGTCGGCTTCTCCGGCGAGGACGCGGGGCTGCTGCGCGCCCGCCGCACGGGCGCCGTCGTGGACGGGCAGGAGGTGGACCTCGGCCTCGTGGGCGAGGTCACCGGCGTCGACCCGACCGCGATCCTCGACGTGATCGAGTCCGGGCGGATCCCCGTGGTCTCGTCGGTCGCCCCCGAGATCGACGACGACGGCGAGCCCACCGGGCAGGTCCTCAACGTCAATGCGGACACCGCCGCCGCGGCCCTGGCCGCCGCCCTCGGCGCCGCGAAGCTCGTGCTGCTCACCGACGTCGAGGGCCTCTACGCGGACTGGCCGGACCGGGACTCCCTCATCAGCTCGCTCACCGCCGCCCAGCTGCGTGCGCTGCTGCCCTCCCTGGCCTCCGGGATGATCCCGAAGATGGCCGCGTGCCTGGCGGCCGTCGACGCCGGCGTGCAGCGCGCCCACGTCGTGGACGGCCGCCGCCCCCACTCGATGCTGCTGGAGGTTTTCACCTCCGCGGGCGTCGGCACCCAGGTGGTGCCCGACGCCGAACCCACCGCCCCGACCACCCCCGAGGAGGACGCATGAGCACCGACCAGTCCGCGCTGCTGGAGCGCTACCACGCCGCCCTGACCGGAGTCTTCGGCCGCCCCGCCCGCGTGCTCGTGCGCGGCGAGGGGGTCCACGTGTGGGACACCGACGGCCGGCGCTACACGGACCTGCTGGCCGGCATCGCCGTGAACGCGCTCGGCCACGGCCACCCGGCGCTGGTGCGGGCCGTGTCCGAGCAGATCGCCACGCTCGGCCACGTGTCCAACCTCTTCACCTCCGAGCCGCAGATCCGCCTGGCCGAGCGCCTGCTGGAGCTGGCCGGCGCGCCCGCGGGCTCCACCGTGTTCTTCGCGAACTCCGGCACGGAGGCCAACGAGGCCGCGTTCAAGCTCGCCCGCCGCCACGGCGCGGAGGACCCGTCCGGCCGCCGGACGCGGGTGATCGCGCTCGAGCGGGCCTTCCACGGCCGCACGATGGGCGCCCTCGCGCTCACGCACAAGGAGGCCTACCGGGCGCCCTTCGAGCCGCTGCCCGGCGGCGTGGAGCACGTGCCGGGCGGGGACGCCGCGGCCCTGCGAGCGGCCCTGGCCCCGGACGACGACGGCGCCACCGTCGCCGCCGTCATCCTCGAGCCGGTCCAGGGCGAGGCCGGCGTGCACGGTTGGCCGGCCGGCTACCTGGCCGAGGTGCGGGCCGCGACCCGCGAGGCCGGCGCCCTGATGATCCTCGACGAGGTGCAGTCCGGCGTGGGCCGCACCGGCACGTGGTTCGGCTTCCAGAACCCGGCCGTCACCGGGGCGGCCGAGCCGGTGGTGCCCGACGCCTTCACCCTGGCGAAGGGACTGGGCGGCGGCGTGCCGATCGGGGCGCTCGTGTGCGTCGGCCCCGCCGTCTCCGGGCTGCTCACCGCCGGCCAGCACGGCACCACGTTCGGCGGCAACCCCCTGGCCACCGCCGCGGGCCTGGCCGTGCTCCAGACCGTCGAGGACGAGGGCCTGCTCGGCCACGTCCGCGCCGCGGGCGAGGCCGTGGCCGCACGGCTGGAGGACCTGCCCGAGGTGGCCGCGGTCCGCGGTCACGGCCTGTGGATCGGCGTCGACCTGGCCGACCCCGCGGGACCGGTCCAGGCCGGCGGGCTGGCCCCGGCCGTCGTCGCCGCCGGCCTCGAGGCGGGCTGGATCCTCAACGCCACCGGCCCGTCCACCCTGCGCCTGGCCCCGCCGCTCACCGTGCCCGTGGCCGAGCTCGAGCGCTTCGCCGCCGCCCTGCCCGGGCTCGTGGCCGCCGCCCTGACCCCCGCCGAAGGAGACCGCCCATGACCCCCGCTGCCGCCGTCCGCCACTTCCTGGTGGACACGGACCTCACCCCGGCCGAGCAGGCCGAGGTGCTCGACCTCGCCGCGCAGATGAAGGCCGACCGGTTCCGGCACCGCCCGCTGGCCGGGCCCCGGACCGGCATCGTGTTCTTCGACAAGACCTCCACGCGCACCCGCGTCTCGTTCGCGGCCGGCATCGCCGAGCTCGGCGGGACGCCGCTGATCGTGAACCCGGGGGAGTCGCAGCTGGGCCACAAGGAGTCCGTGGCGGACACGGCCCGCGTGCTGGAGCGGATGGTCGGCGTCATCGTCTGGCGCACGTTCGCGCAGGCCGGTCTCGAGGAGATGGCCGCCCATTCCTCGGTGCCCGTGGTCAATGCGCTCAGCGACGACTACCACCCCTGTCAGATCCTCGCCGACCTGCTGACGGTGCGCGAGCACCTCGGCGGCACGGCGGGCCGCACTCTGGCGTATCTGGGGGACGCGGCGAACAACATGGCCCACTCGTACCTGCTCGGCTGCGCGACGGCCGGCATGCACGTGCGGGTCGCCGGCCCCGAGGGGCACCTGCCTGCCGAGGACGTCGTGGCCGCCGCCCGACGGCGGGCGGCGGAGACGGGCGGTTCCGTCCTCGTCACGACGGACGCGGTGGAGGCCCTGGCGGGCGCGGACGTCGTCGTGACCGACACGTGGGTGTCCATGGGCCAGGAGGAGGAGAAGGAGGCCCGCCTGGCGCTGTTCCGGGACTACCAGGTGGACGCCGCCGCGATGGCGCGGGCGGCCGACGACGCGATCTTCCTGCACTGCCTGCCCGCGTACCGGGGCTACGAGGTCACGGCCGAGGTGATCGACGGGCCGCGGTCCGTGGTGTTCGACGAGGCCGAGAACCGGCTGCACGCGCAGAAGGCGCTCATCGCCTGGCTGCTGTATCGCTCCGGCCTGGCCGAGGAGCCGCGCTGATGGCCGCCCCCACGACGAAGATCGCCCGTCAGGCCGCGATCCGGGAGATCCTGGCCACCCGGGGCATCCGCTCCCAGGCCGAACTCTCGGACGCCCTGGGCGATCGCGGGCTGTCCGTCACCCAGGGCACGCTCTCGCGGGACCTGGTGGACCTCGGCGCGGTGCGGACGCGCGGGCCGGCCGGCATGGTCTACGCCCTTCCGGCGGAGGGCGACGACGCCGCCGTGCCGGGCCGCGGCTCGGACGCGCAGCTGAATCGCCTGGCGAGCATGGCCCGCGAGCTGCTCGTCTCCGCCGAGCCCACCGCGAACCTCGTGGTCCTGCGCACGCCCCCGGGCGCGGCGCAGTTCCTGGCCAGCGTGATCGACCAGGCGCGCGTGGAGCACGTGATGGGCACGATCGCCGGCGACGACACCATCCTCCTCATCACCACGGGGACCACGTCCGCCCCGGCCGTCGCGGCCCACCTGCTGGGTCTGGCGGGCTAACCGACCCGTCCGGCCCCGCCCGCGCGGGTGACGGGCACCAGGCACGAGGAAGGCCCCCGCCGACGGCGGGGGCCTTCCTCGTGTGGTACCGGTCCGGGGGACCGGTCAGGCGTCTCAGGCCTGCGGCAGGACGAGCTCCTGGCCGACGTAGATCACGGCGGCGTCGGAGACGGCGCCCTTGTTGGCCTCGTAGAGGGCGGTCCAGCCACCCTCCACCTCGTACTCGTTGGCGAGCTTCCAGAGGGAGTCACCGGACTTGACGACGATGGTCTCGGCCTCGGCGACGACGGCCTGCTCCGCGGCAGCGGCCTGCTCCGCGGCAGCGGCCTGCTCAGCGGCGGCAGCCTTCTGAGCGGCGGCCTTCTCCGCGGCGGCAGCCTTCTGAGCGGCGGCCTTCTCAGCGGCAGCGGCCTTCTGAGCGGCAGCCTTCTCCGCGGCGGCGGCACGCTGGGCGGCAGCCTTGTCGGCGGCGGCCTGCTCGGCAGCAGCCTGCTTGGCGGCCCAGCGCTCGGCGGCGGCCTGGTCGGCAGCAGCCTGCTTGGCGGCCCAGCGCTCGGCCGCGGCCTGGTCGGCAGCAGCCTGCTCAGCCGCGGCCTGGTCGGCAGCAGTCTCGTCCGCGGCGGACTGGCGCTGCACGGTGGCGGTGCGCTCCACGGCGACCGGGGCGGCGTCCACGTCGCCGGCGTCCGCGTCAGCCTGGGTCAGGCCCAGCTTCTGCGAGCACAGCGGCCAGGCGCCCCAGCCCTGCAGGTCCTGGAGGATCTCGGCGCGCTTGATCTGCTCGGCCTTCGAGGCCTGATGCGGGTAGCCCTCGCCGCCGACGGCCTGCCAGGAGGACAGGGTGAACTGCACGCCGCCGTAGAAGCCGTTGCCGGTGTTGATGTCCCAGGTGCCGTTGGACTCGCACTCGGCGAGGCGATCCCAGGTGTCCACGGTGGCGGCCTGGGCCGGAGCGGAGAAGCCCACGGCGGCGGCGCCGGCGAGGGTCATGCCCGCAACGATCGAGGCGGTGGCACGGCGGGAGCGGGTGGCGGAAGTGGTGAAGAGAGTCATGGTGTCCATGGCGAGTCCTCGCTGATCGGCGGCCGAGGCGCGCCGGGGTCGTCCTTCTCCTTGGTCGGGTCATGCCCTCCGTCGGTTCGAGACGACCCAGCAGCGGGCGACCGTCGGAGGGGGTTCGATGTCGTGGCCTCCCCGTCCCCGACCTCTCGGTCAGATCACGGTTCGATCACGAATCGGCTACGGAAGAGTCAACGACGGGAGCCCCCCTCGCGTCAAATCATGGGTCGACGGATTCTTGCCCGTCCGTCTCACATTTGAGATCGGGTGACGAATCGACCCCTGAGTCGTGGACGCGTGGATGAAATGCACGCTGCTGGCCGGATTTGCTGTCATGGTGTCTGATCCGGCGGTGTGGACAACCTCCGTCACAGGGGCATGGGCGAAGGTCACGATCGACGGCCGAGGCCGTGACCTGAGTCGCGTTCGGCCCGGGATTCGAGGGCGGAGCGATGGCTGCCCGTGGCCGTCGCTGCAGGCGCAGAGGGGCTGCACAGGGGCCGTCGGGAGCTGATATTCCGTCAGTTGCATATTTATTCAAGACCCGGGTAGGATCGTCGCCGAGCACGCCTTCGACGGCCACGTGCCGCGCTCGGAGACGCCCCCCTATATAAAGGAGAAAACGTGAAGGAACGCATCATCCTTGCCTACTCGGGCGGCCTGGACACCTCGGTGGCCATCGGCTGGATCGCCGAGGCCACGGGCGCCGAGGTCGTCGCCGTCGCGGTCGACGTGGGCCAGGGGGGCGAGTCCCTCGAGACGATCCGCCAGCGCGCCCTGGACTGCGGCGCCGTCGAGGCCTACGTCGCCGACGCGCGTGAGGAGTTCGCCGAGCAGTACTGCATGCCCACGCTCAAGGCCAACGCCCTCTACATGGACGCCTACCCGCTGGTCTCCGCGATCTCGCGCCCGGTCATCTCCCGCCACCTGGTCGCGGCGGCCCGCCAGTTCGGCGCCTCGACGGTGGCGCACGGCTGCACCGGCAAGGGCAACGACCAGGTCCGCTTCGAGGTCTCCATCCAGACCCTCGGCCCCGACCTGAAGTGCATCGCCCCGGTGCGCGACCTCGCCCTGACCCGCGAGAAGGCCATCGAGTACGCCGAGCGCAACGACCTGCCGATCGTCACCACCAAGAAGAACCCGTTCTCGATCGACCAGAACGTGTGGGGCCGCGCCGTCGAGACCGGCTTCCTCGAGGACATCTGGAACGGCCCCACGAAGGACGTCTACGACTACACGGACGACCCCGCCTTCCCGCCGGCGCCGGACGTGGTCACGATCGCCTTCGAGCGCGGCGTCCCCACGGCCCTCGACGGCCGCGCGCTGAGCCCGCTGGAGATCATCGAGGAGCTCAACCGCCGGGCCGGCGCCCAGGGCGTGGGCCGGATCGACATCGTCGAGGACCGCCTCGTGGGCATCAAGTCCCGCGAGATCTACGAGGCCCCGGGCGCCATGGCGCTGATCGCGGCCCACCGTGAGCTCGAGAACGTCACCCTGGAGCGGGAACAGGCGCGCTTCAAGAAGCATGTGGACCAGCGCTGGACCGAGCTGGTCTACGACGGCCAGTGGTACTCCCCGCTGAAGCGCAACCTGGACACGTTCATCGACGCGACCCAGGAGCACGTCAACGGTGAGATCCGCCTGGAGCTCCACGGCGGCCGCGCGACGGTGCAGGGTCGCCGGTCCGAGACCGGCCTGTACGACTTCAACCTCGCCACATACGACGAGGGCGACTCGTTCGACCAGTCCTCGGCCCGCGGGTTCATCGACATCTTCGGCCTGTCCGCGAAGACGGCCTCCGAGCGCGAGCAGCGCCTGCGCGGCAGCGACGACCTCCAGGACGTCGCCCGCCTGTCCAACGACTGACCCCGCACGCCCCGCGCACGACGGCGGCCCGCCCGCGACCGGGCCGGCCGCCGTCGGCCTGTCACCGACCTCGAGGAGACCTTCGATGACCGAGAACACCGACGCCCGCCACGGGACCAACGAGGGCGCCCTGTGGGGCGGCCGCTTCGCCGGCGGCCCTTCCGAGGCGCTCGCCGCGCTCAGCAAGTCCACGCACTTCGACTGGCGCCTGGCGCCCTATGACATCGCCGGCTCCCGTGCCCACGCCCGGGTGCTGCACACCGCCGGTCTGCTCAGTGCGGACGACCTGGACGGGATGATCGCGGCCCTCGACCGGCTCGAGGCGGACGTGCGTTCCGGTGCCTACACCCCGGCAGCGTCCGATGAGGACGTGCACGGCTCGCTCGAGCGCGGCCTCATCGAGCGGGCCGGTCCCGAGCTCGGCGGCCGCCTGCGGGCCGGCCGATCCCGCAACGACCAGGTCGCCACCCTCGGCCGGATGTTCCTGCGCGACCACGCCCGCATCATCGCGCGGGGCGTGATCGCCACGGTGGACGCGCTCCTCGATCAGGCGCGGGCGCACCCGTACGCGCCGATGCCGGGCCGCACCCACCTGCAGCACGCGCAGCCCGTCCTGCTCTCGCACCACCTGCTCGCGCACGCCTGGGCATTCGCGCGGGACCTGCAGCGGCTCGTGGACTGGGACGCACGCGCGGCCGTCTCGCCGTACGGCTCCGGGGCCCTGGCCGGCTCCTCCCTGGGTCTGGACCCGAACGCCGTGGCCACCGAGCTCGGCTTCGAGTCGGCCGTGTGGAACTCGATCGACGGCACCGCCGCACGCGACGTGTACGCGGAGTTCGCGTGGGTCGCCGCGATGGTCGGCGTCGACCTGTCCCGCATCTCGGAGGAGGTCATCTTCTGGGCCACCAAGGAGGCGGGCTTCGTGACGCTGCACGACGCGTACTCCACGGGGTCCTCGATCATGCCGCAGAAGAAGAACCCGGACGTCGCCGAGCTGGCCCGCGGCAAGTCCGGCCGCCTCATCGGCGACCTCACGGGGCTGCTGGCCACGCTCAAGGGCATGCCGCTGGCCTACAACCGCGACCTGCAGGAGGACAAGGAGCCCGTCTTCGACGCCGCGGACACCCTCGAGCTGCTGCTGCCCGCCGTCTCCGGGATGATCGCCACCCTCGAGTTCCAGACGGAGCGCATGGCGGAGCTGGCCCCCCAGGGCTTCGCGCTGGCCACCGACGTCGCCGAGTGGCTCGTCCGCCAGGGGGTCCCGTTCCGCGAGGCCCACGAGCTGTCGGGCGCGGCCGTGAAGGCGGCCGAGGCCCGGGGCGTGGAGCTGTGGGACCTCACGGACGACGAGTACGCCGCCATCTCGCCGGCGCTGACCCCGCAGGTCCGCGAGGTGCTCAGCACGGAGGGCTCGCTCGCCTCTCGCGACGCCCAGGGCGGGACCGCACCGACGGCCGTCGCGGCGCAGATCGGGGCGCTCGAGGACGCCCTGGAACCGCTGCGCCGCTGGGCCGACACGCCGGGCTCCGTCGTCGACGCCCGCTGACGCGGTCGCCCGGCCGAGGCGGCGCCGACCGGGCCGGACGCGGCGGCGCCCCCAGGGCACCGCCGCGTCACCCGCCGTTCACCGCGGTCGGCGTAGCATGGGTGGTCACTTTTCCGCCGGGCGGGCCGCAGCATGGTCCGCCCCTCACCGCACCGCGAGGGCCCCCGATGACCGATACCGTGTCCGTCCGCCAGTCCGAGCTCGACCTCGAGCGGGGTCGGGTCGCCGAGCGGTACGCCCGCCTCGACGCCCTGCGTGAGGAGAAGGAGCGCCAGCTCGCGGCCGTGCGCCGGACCGGCCCGCAGGGGTCGCTGCAGAACCACTCCGAGCGCGACGCCTTCGCCAGCCTCTACGAGGACCGACTCGCCCAGCTCTACGCCGTGGACGACCGCCTCGTCTTCGGCCGGCTCGACCTCGACGCCGAGCGGGAGGGTGGGGCCGACGAGCAGCGGTACATCGGGCGCATCGGCCTCACCACCGAGGACCACGAGCGCCTCCTCGTCGACTGGCGCGCGGCCGAGGCCGGCGCCTTCTACCAGGCGACGGCGGCCCACCGGGGCCGCGTGCGCCGTCGTCGTCACCTGATGCTGCGGGGGCGCGAGGTGCGCGACCTCGAGGACGACATCCTGGACCCGACGCTGCTGGGCGAGGACGGCGTGCGCGCCGATGCCCAGGGTGCGCTGCTGGCCGCCGTCACCGCCCGACGCACGGGACGTATGGGGGACATCGTCGCCACGATCCAGGCGGAGCAGGACGAGGTGATCCGCGCGCCCCTGCCCGGGGCGGTCGTGGTGCAGGGCGGGCCCGGCACGGGGAAGACCGCCGTCGCCCTACACCGTGCGGCCTACCTGCTGTACACCCACCGGGAGCGCCTCGCGCGCTCGGGCGTGCTGATCGTCGGCCCGTCGACCGCGTTCATGCGGTACATCGAGCGGGTGCTGCCCTCGCTGGGCGAGACCGGTGTCGTGATGTCCTCGCTGGGGACGCTGATGCCGGGCGTGCGGGCCGTCCCGGAGCCGGACCTCGACGCGGCGGCGGTGAAGGGCCGGCTGGACATGGTGGACGCCGTCGCCCACGCGGTCGCGCAGCGCCAGCGCCTGCTCGTCGAGCCGCGGCGCCTGATGATCGACGGCACGGCCGTCAAGCTCAAGCCGGCCATGGTCCGGCGCGCCCGGGACAAGGCACGGGCCACCCGCAAGCCCCACAACGAGGCCCGGGTGACGTTCGTGAAGATCCTCGTCCGCGAGCTCGCGGAGAAGCTGCGCAAGAAGCTGGAGAAGTCCTCGGGCACCCCGGTGCAGCGTGACCTCCTGCTCGAGGACGTGCGCACCTCGCGCGACGTGCGCATCGCGCTCAACCTCTGCTGGATGCCGCTGACGCCGGAGAAGCTCATCGGCGACCTCCTCACCCGGGAGGACCTGCTCCGGGCGGCCGCCCCGTGGCTGTCCGACGCCGAGGTCGGCGCGCTCCTGCGCCCGGCCGACGCCCCCTGGACCGAGGCCGACGTGCCCCTGCTGGACGAGGCGGCCGAGCTGCTCGGACGCCTCGACACCCCGGGCCGGGGCGGCGAGTCCGCGGCCCAGCACGAGCGCAACCTCGAGAACGCCCGGGCGTCCCTGGAGAACATGCACCAGACGCTCGCGGACCTGGGCGTCGACGGCGTCGTGGACGCCGAGCAGCTGGCCGCGGCCAATGAGGCGCGCGGCGTGCGACGGACCACCGCCGAGACCGCGGCCCACGACCGCACCTGGACGTACGGGCACGTGGTGGTGGACGAGGCCCAGGAGCTCTCTCCGATGCAGTGGCGCCTGCTGGCGCGCCGCTGCCCGATGAAGTCGTTCACCATCGTGGGCGACATCGCGCAGTCCTCCCGTCGCGACGCGGCCGGCTCGTGGGCGTCCGTCCTCGCCCCGGAGTTCGGGGACCGCTGGCGCCTGGAAGAGCTGACCGTGAACTACCGCTCGCCGGCGCGCGTGATGCGCTGGGCCGCGCAGGTCGCACGGGCGGCCGGGCTCGAGGTCTCCCATCCGCGCGCCGTGCGCGAGGGCGACCACCGCCCGCGTCTGGTGACGGAGCCGGGCGGTGACGTCGCCGCCCTGGCCCTCGAGGCGGTCGAAGTTGAAAGGGACCGCGTGCCCGAGGCCCTGACCGCCGTGATCGCCCCCGCCGGGCGGACGGGGGAGCTGCTCACGGTCCTCCGGGAGCGGTGGGGGGAGGCGGCCGTGGACACCGCGCCGCTGCCCGGCGTCGAGATCGTCGTCGCCACCCCGTGGGAGACCAAGGGACTGGAGTTCGACACCGTCGTCCTCGTCTCGCCCGAGCGGATCGTGGCCGACGCGCGCGGCGTGGTGGGCGATCTGTACGTGGCGATGACCCGCGCCACCCAGTCGTTGTCCGTCGTCGCCGGGACGGACGCGGCCGCGCTGCCGGCCGGGCTGGCGGACGTCCCGGAGTGAGCCCCGCGGGCGACGTCGCACGTGCGCGGCGTCGCGGAGGCGCGCGGGCGCGTCGCTAGGCTGGGGGCCATGGCACCCCAGAACGAGGAGCGCGCGGCCCGACTGCGCGCACAGGCGAACGACCCGAGCTTCGAGAACGTCTGGCAGGAGCTGCGCTGGCGCGGGCTCGTGCACGTCTCGACGGACGAGGCCGCGCTGGAGCAGGCGCTGGCCGGGGGGCCCGTCTCGTATTACTGCGGCTTCGACCCGACCGCTCCGTCCCTCCACCTGGGACACCTGGTCCAGCTGCTCACCCTGCGCCGCCTGCAGCTCGCCGGCCACCGCCCGTACGCCCTCGTGGGCGGCGCCACCGGGCTCATCGGCGACCCGCGGCAGACCTCGGAGCGCGTCCTGAACTCGCAGGAGACCGTGGCGGCGTGGGTGGAGTCGCTGCGCGCGCAGATCGAGCCGTACCTCTCCTTCGAGGGGGAGAACGCGGCGACCATGGTCAACAACCTGGACTGGACCGCGGGCATGAGCGCGCTGGACTTCCTGCGGGACGTCGGCAAGAACTTCCGCGTCGGCACGATGGTGAAGAAGGAGATCGTGGCCAAGCGCCTGAACTCTGATGAGGGCATCTCCTACACGGAGTTCTCCTACCAGGTGCTGCAGGGCAACGACTTCCTCGAGCTGCACCGCCGGCACGGCGTGACCCTCCAGACCGGCGGCTCCGATCAGTGGGGCAACCTCACCGCCGGCACTGAGCTGATCCGCAAGGTGGAGGGGACCCACGCCCATGCGCTGGGCACGCCGCTGATCACGAACGCGGACGGCACCAAGTTCGGCAAGTCCGAGGGCAACGCCGTCTGGCTCGACGCGGAGATGTGCTCCCCGTACGCCTTCTACCAGTTCTGGCTCAACACGGCGGACGCGGACGTCGTCGACCGGCTCAAGGTCTTCACGTTCCTGACCCGCGCGGAGATCGAGGAGTACGCGCAGAAGGTGGCCGACGAGCCGTTCCGCCGGGAGGCTCAGAAGCGCCTGGCGTGGGAGGTCACCGCGCTGGCCCATGGAGAGGAGACGACGACGAAGGTCATCGAGGCCTCCCAGGCCGTGTTCGGAGGCGGCGACCTCACCACCGTGGATCCGGACACGCTGACCGCCGTGCTGGCCGAGCTGCCGCAGGCCGACCGGACCCAGTGGGAGGGGGAGCCGGGCACCGTGACCGCGGTCGAGCTGCTGGTCTCCACCGGGCTGGTCGCCTCGCGCTCCGAGGCGCGTCGGACGGTGCGCGACGGCGGCGCGTCGGTGAACAACGTGCGGGTGACGGATGCCGACCAGGTGTTCACCCGAGACGACGCCTTCGCCGGCCGGCACCTGCTGGTGCGCCGGGGCAAGAAGAACATGGCGGGCGCAGACCTGGGGGAGGGCTGACCGCAGCCGCAGACCACCGGTGTCCACCGGCTCGCCAGAAGTGACCGAGGACACGACGGGCGGCGACGGCGGAGGAACCGCCCACGCGAGGAGCACAGGGCCCCGTTCTCCGCAGGATTCTGCGGAGAACGGGGCCCTTTTTCATGCGTGGCCGCCGGGTGTCACCCTTGATTTTGTGTTCGGTGGGGTTCGTGTGTAGAGTTCCATCTCGTGCTCAAGACGCCGACCGGGTGACCGGGAGGCGGGGTGAAGAACACAGAATCCGCGGATTCGTGCCGAGAATGGCAGGTCCAGGGCGGGTGGTGCTCACCGGGTGCGCGGCCGGCAGTGATGCGGGTCGGGATTCCTGAAGAAGATGATCTGGTTTGACAGCCGGGGATCATGTGGTACGCTTCTCGAGGCCTTCCACGTGGATGGTCCGGTGAGTGTCTGGCCCCGCGGAAGCGGAGTTGACATTGTCGGATCGCGTGGTAAGGTTTTCTAGCCCGACCATGTGAACGGACGGTGAATGCTTCGGACACGGAGTTGACACGGTCGAAACGGATGGTCTAGGATGGAGAAGTTGCTCCAGAGCGAAACGGCCCGCGGAGCGGGTCGCTGAAGCTGGAAGCGCCTGTTGTTTGAGAACTCAATAGTGTGCCAAGTTTGTTGATGCCAATTGTTTTAACACATATTGGTTGATCATCGCCTGCCACCCCCGTGGTGTGGTGATGGTCTGCCAGGTATTGAATGGATGTCGTGGTGGTTATTTCCGGCTGCCACGGTGTTGTTCTGTAATTTTTTTACGGAGAGTTTGATCCTGGCTCAGGATGAACGCTGGCGGCGTGCT
>NZ_VIGS01000028.1:0-31157 GCF_006704135.1 Micrococcus sp. R8502A1 | reverse complement strand
AATCGGAGGTGTCGCCCCGTCTCGGGGGCTCGGAGATGTTAATAAGAGCCGGGCCCGCCACACCCCCGGGGGCCTGGTCGCGTCCCGCCTGACGCTGCCGTCCGGCGTCGCCACCGGCGACGTCACCTCGAACTCGGCCGTGCTGTGGGCGCGCTCGTCCGGCCGTTCGCGCCTGCACGCCACGCTGCGCGCGGTCGACGAGGACGGGAAGGTGCTGCGCGGCCGCTTCGCTCGCGGGCTGACCCTGCGCTCCGGCTGGGTCGACGGGGCCACCGACCACACCGCGAAGATCCTCGCGGACACGCTGCCCTCCGGCACCCGCTTCGAGGTGACGTACGCGTTCGAGGACGAGGCCGGCCGCCTGGGCGAGTCGGCCGTGGCCCGCTTCACGACGGCGCCCGGCGCGCGGTTCGGACGGAGGACCTCCGCCGCCCAGTCCTTCGTGTGGACCGCGGACACCGCGGGGCAGGGCTACGGCATCAACCCGGAGATCGGCGGCATGCGCGGCTACGCGGCGATGCACGCCACGAAGCCCGACTTCTTCCTGCACTCCGGCGACACGATCTACGCGGACAACCCCATCCCGGAGACCCTCGAGGTGGCCGGCGAGCCCACCTGGCGCAACCTCGTCACGGAGGAGACGTCCAAGGTCGCCGAGACGCTGAACGAGTTCCGCGGCCGCCACCGCTACAACATGATGGACGACAACCTCCGCGCCCTGTACGCGGACGTCCCCGTCATCGCCCAGTGGGACGACCACGAGACGACCAACAACTGGTGGCCGGGCGAGGTCCTCGAAGACCCGCGCTACACCCAGGTCCGTGACGTGGACACGCTGGCCGCCCGCGCCCGCCGCGCGTGGCAGGAGTACATGCCGATCGCCGACTCCACGGCCCTGCGCCGCGGCTCGGGCTTCGAGCCCGCCCGCATCTACCGCAGGATCCCCCGCGGCGCGACGCTCGACGTGTTCGCCCTGGACATGCGCACCCACAAGGGCGAGAACACCCCGGGGCTCGAGACCCACGAGACCCCGATCCTGGGCGAGGAGCAGCTGCAGTGGCTCATCCGCGGGCTGCGGGCGTCGACCGCCACGTGGAAGGTCATCGCCAACGACCTGCCTCTGGGCCTGATCGTCCCCGATGGCACGGGGCAGGAGTCCCTGTCCAACGGCGACGACGGCGCCCCGCTGGGCCGCGAGCTGGAGATCGCCCGCCTCCTGAAGGCGATCAAGGACCACGGCGTGAAGAACGTCGTGTTCCTCACCGGCGACGTCCACTACTGCGCGGCGCACCACTACTCCCCCGACCGTGCGGCGTTCACCGACTTCGAGCCGTTCTGGGAGTTCGTGGCCGGCCCCATCAACGCCGGCTCGTTCGGCCCGAACACGCTGGACGGCACCTTCGGCCCGCGCCTGGACTTCGAGGCGCACGGGCCGGTCATGGGCTCGCCGCGCTCCGGCGAGCACCAGTACTTCGGCCACGTCGAGATCCCCGAGGACGGCCGCGAGTTCCGGGTGCGTCTGATCAACGCCGCCGGCCGGACGGTCTACTCGCGCACGCTGACGGCCGCCTGATCCGCCGTGCCGGCGGCGTCGGCGGACCGTCAGTCGGTGATCAGGCCCTCCTCGCGGAGCCAGTCCCACGCGACCTGGGTGGGCTCCTCGCCGTCGACGTCCACCCGGGCGTTCAGGCGCGCGGCCGTCGCGTTGTCCAGGCGCGCGGTCACGGGCGCCAGCAGGTCGGCGATCTCGGGGTGCTGGGCCAGGACCTCCTCGCGCACGATGGGGGCCGCGTTGTACTTCGGGAAGAAGCTCAGCGGGTCCTGCAGGGTCGTCAGGTCCAGCGCGGCGATCCGCCCGTCCGTGGAGTACGCCTCCCCGAAGGTGCACGACCCGTCCGCCACCGCGGCGAACACCGCCCCGATGTCCATCTGGCGCAGCCGGGATCCGGTAGGCCGTTCGATCCCGTAGGACTCGAGCATGGGCAGGAACCCGTCGTTGCGGGCGGCGAACTCGGCGCTCACGCAGAAGGACTGCTCCTCCGTGGGGAGGTCCTTGATGTCCGCCAGGGTCTCCAGGCCGAGCTCCTCCGCCCGGTCCTGGCGCACGGAGAAGGTGTAGGTGTTGTCGAGTTCGGCCGGCGGCAGCCACACCAGGCCCTGCTGCGCGTCCTCGTCCCGGACCGCGGCCCACTGCGCCTGGGCGTCCGGGATCGGATCGGTGTGGCCCAGGTACGTGATCCAGGCCGTCCCCGTGTAGTCCCACTCGACGTCCACGACGCCTGCGACCTGGGCCTGGCGCGCACTGAGCGAACCCGGCATGTTGGTCAGATCCTCGACGTCGGCCCCCGCGGAGCGCAGCAGGATCGCGGTGATCTTGCCGAGCACGACGCCCTCGTTGAAGTTCTTGGAGCCCACCGCCACGTGGGCGCCCTCAAGGTCGATCCCGGCGACGTCGCCGGCGGGCGTGCCCGAGGGCAGGTAGCCGCCGGCGGTGCTCAGCCCGCACCCGGACAGGACCAGGGAGGCCGCCAGGCCGAGCGCGGCGAGCGCGGCACGAGCGGGGGTCCGGCCGCGGCGGCGGGGCGGGATGGTCGCGCGCGAGGTGGTCATGCGAGCCCCCTCGGCGTGGCCAGCGTCTCGACGAGGCGGCCGATCCACTCGATCATCAGGGCGAGGGCGGCCACGAGGATCGCCCCCGAGACGAGCAGCGGGAAACGGAACAGGACGATCCCGGTCTGGATGAGCAGGCCGAGGCCGCCGGCGTCGATGAACGTCGCGAACGCCCCGGTGCCCACCAGCAGCACCAGGGCGGTCCGCAGACCCGCCATGATCACGGGCAGGGCCAAGGGCAGCTCCACCCGGAGCAGGGTCTGCAGCGGCGACATGCCCATGCCGCGGGCCGCCTCGACGACGGTGGGGTCGACACCCCGCAGCCCGGCCAGCGTGTTGGCCAGCACGGGCAGGAACGCGTAGAGGGACAGGGCCAGGACGGCGACCCGGAAGCCGAACCCCCACGCCATGGCGAGCAGGACGATCACACCGATCACGGGAGCGGCCTGACCGGCGTTGGCCAGCCCCATGGCGACGGGGGTGAACCGCCGGGCGGCGGGGCGGCTCAGCAGCACGCCGAGCGGGACGGCCGTCGCCACGACCAGAACGGTGGACACGCCGACGAGGGCCAGGTGCTCGGCGGTGAGGCGCAGGACGGTGGGCCAGGTCAGCAGCCGGGCCTCGACGTCGTCGAGGGCGGCTCCGCGCACCCAGACGGTCCACCCGATCAGCAGGGCGGCCACCAGCAGCGGCAGGCCGATCAGGAGCAGGCGGTCCTCGGCGGAGGCCGCACGCAGCCGGGCGATCACGGCCGAGCCTGCTCGTCGCCGGCGCGGGCGTGCGCGCGCAGTGTCGGATAGTCGAGCAGACCGATGACCGTGCCATCACGGACCACGGCGATCTCCTCCGCCGGGGCCGTGACCAGCACGGCGAGGGCCTCGCTGATCGGGGTGGCCGCGTCGAGCACGGGCCCGCCCGGCAGCGTGACCGTCGGGTGCTGTGCGATCGGGCGCAGCGGCAGCGAGTCGACCGACCGCAGCCCCAGCCGCTTGAGCCCCGCCCCCGACCCCACGAAATCGGCCACGAACTCGGTGGCCGGCCGCGCCAGGACCTCTTCGGGGGTGGCGTACTGGGCCACGTGCGCGCCGGGTTCGAGCACCAGGATCCGGTCGCCCAGGAGCACGGCCTCGTCCACGTCGTGGGTGACCATCACGATGGTCTTGCCCACCCTGGCCTGGATGTCGAGCATCTCCTGCTGCAGGCGCTCACGGGTGAGGGGGTCGCCGGCACCGCCACGGATGGCCTACCGACCGGGCGACGGGCAGGACGGCCTGCGCTAGCGTGTCGGCCATGTCTCGCTCCCACTCCGATGCCCTCGACGCGTCCGGCCCCGACTCCGGGGGCGCCGTCGCCGTGCCCCGCCGCCGCGTCGGCCTGCTGCCCCGCATCCTCGTCGCGATCGTGGCCGGCGTCCTCGTCGGCCTGGTCGCGCCGACCTGGCTCGTGCAGGCCTTCGCCACCTTCAACGGGCTGTTCTCGAACTTCCTGGGTTTCATCGTCCCGGTGCTGATCCTGGCGCTCGTCGCCCCCGCCATCGGCGACATCGGCCGGGGCGCGGGGAAGCTGCTGGCCCTGACCGGCGGCATCGCCTACGGCTCCACCCTGGTCGGCGGCTTCGGCGCCCTGCTGGTCTGCCTGCTCGTCTTCCCGCTGATCCTCACGCCCGGGTCCTTCGAGGGGATGGCCAACCCCGAGGACGCGCTGCTCGGCCCGCTGTTCGAGGTGCAGATGGACCCGCCCTTCGGCGTGATGACGGCCCTGCTGCTCGCGTTCGTGCTCGGCATCGGCCTGACGATGCTGCCGCGCGGCGCCCTGCACGAGAGCTTCGACCAGCTGCGATCGATCATCGAGCGGGTCGTCATGGGCCTGATCGTGCCGCTGCTGCCCGTCTACATCTTCGGCGTGTTCCTGAACATGACCGCCGCCGGCGAGGTCTTCAAGGTCATCACCACGTTCCTCGGCGTGATCCTGCTGGTCTTCGGCCTCACCGTGGTGCTGCTGCTCCTCCAGTACGTCGTCGCGGGCGCGATCGCGGGCCGCAACCCGTTCACGGCACTGAAGACGATGCTGCCGGCCTACGCGACGGCCCTGGGCACCTCGTCCTCGGCGGCGACCATCCCGGTGACCCTGCGCCAGACCCTGCTGCTCGGCGTGCGCCGGCCGATCGCCTCGTTCGTCGTGCCGCTGTGCGCGACGATCCACCTGGCCGGCTCCACCGTGAAGATCGTCTCGTTCTCCATCGCGGTGCTGTTCCTCTCGGGCCAGTCGATCGACGTCCCGGTGTTCGTGGGCTTCATCTTCATGCTGGGCGTCACCATGGTCGCGGCGCCCGGCGTGCCCGGCGGCGCGATCGTGGCGGCCTCGGGCCTGCTGACCTCGATGCTCGGCTTCACCGAGCCGCAGGTCGCGCTCATGGTCGCCACGTACATCGCCATCGACTCCTTCGGCACCGCCACCAACGTGACCGGCGACGCCGCCATCGCGATGATCGTCGACAAGATCGCCGGAGACCGTCTCATCGAGGACTCCGAGGACGAGGGCCTGGAGCGCCTCGACGACGAGGGGGCCGCGACCGGCGCCGACGCCGGCTGACCCGCCCCGCACACACCACGGCCCCCTCCCTGTCTGCAGCTCCGGGACGGGGCCGTCGTCGGGACTGGCGGTGTCAGCCGCGCAGGCCCTGCTCCGCCTCGGCGCGCACCGCGCGCCGTTGCCCCGGGGAGCGCACGACGACGTCGCTCATCTCCTCGAGCGTCTTGCCCTTGGTCTCGGGCACGAAGGCCGCCACGAAGGCCAGGGACAGCGCCGCCATGACCGCGTACAGGCCGTAGGCGAGGGTCAGGCCGATGTCCGCCAACCACGGGAACGTGGTGGAGACGGTGAAGTTGGCCGCCCACTGCGCGGCGGCGGCCACGGCGAGCGCGCCGGCGCGGATGCGGTTCGGGAACATCTCGCCCAGCAGCACCCAGACCAGCGGACCCCAGGTGGCACCGAAGAACACCACGAAGGCGTTCGCGGCCACCAGCGCCACCGTGGACCACGGCTGCGGCAGGGACACGGACTCGGCGCCGCCGGTCTCCGCGAAGGAGAAGGCCAGTGCCATCAGGCCGAGGCTGACCGCCATGCCGGCGGAGCCGGCGATCAGCATGGGGCGACGGCCGACGCGGTCCACCAGGGCGATCGCGATGAAGGTGACGGCGATGTTCGTGACCGAGGTGATCACGGTGACCGTGAGGGCGTCCGACTCTCCGAAGCCCACCGAGCGCCACAGGGTGGTGGAGTAGTAGAAGATCACGTTGATGCCCACGGCCTGCTGGAAGACGGAGAGCAGGATGCCGATCCACACGATCGGCTGCAGGCCCGCCGCCGGTCCGCGCAGGTCCGCCAACGACTCGCGGTGCTCCGAGTCCAGCGAGCGCCGGATGTCCTCGATCATCAGGTTCACCCGGTCCACGCCGGTGAACTCGTGCAGGACCTCGGCCGCCTCGTCCGTGCGACCGCGGGCGACCAGGTAGCGCGGGGACTCCGGCAACTTCAGGGCGAACAGGCCGTACAGCACCGCCGGGACGGCCTCGGCCAGGAACATCCAGCGCCAGGCGTCGACGCCGAGCCAGAACGGCTGCGCCGCTCCCCCGGCCATCGTCGCGAAGAGCGCGTCCGTGAGGAGCGCGACGAAGATGCCCAGGACGATCGCCAGCTGTTGGAGCGAGCCGAGGCGACCGCGCACATGGGCCGGGCTGACCTCCGCGATGTACGCCGGGGCGATCACGGACGCGGCGCCCACGCCCAGGCCGCCGACCATGCGCCAGACGATCAGGTCGACCACGCCGAACGCCAGGCCCGAGCCGATGGCGGAGACCAGGAACAGGATCGCGGCGATCACCATCACGGGCACGCGGCCGCGGCGGTTGGCGATCGGCCCGGCGAACCAGGCGCCCAGCGCGCAGCCGATCAGCGCCGAGGAGACGGCGAAGCCCGTGAGACCGGCGCCGAGGCCGAACTCCCCGGCGAGCGCGTCCACGGCGCCGTTGATGACGGAGGTGTCGAAGCCGAACAGGAAGCCGCCGAGCGCGGCGGCGACCGAGATGCCGACCACCTTGGCGTTGAGGCGCGACGTCGCGGCGCCGCCGGACCGGGTCGCTGTCATGGTGGGTCCTCTCTGGGTCGCGCCCGACGGCCCGCTGCGCGCCGGTGCGTCCGCACAGTGTGTTCTCCGCTCAGCGAGCGTGCAAGTCGCACAGCCCCTCGCCCCGCCCACGGTGAGGCGGCGGAACGTCAGGGGGAACCGTGCCCGCTGTGCCCGCCGTGGTCGCCGCCGTGCCGGGAGGTCTGCCGCACAGGGCTGCGGCAGACGGCGCCTCGGGTCACGACCCTGCCACGGGGCAGAATGAGGGCCATGTTCGTCGTCCTGGGCCCCGCCCCCGCCTCCGTCGGCAGCCCCGGCGCCTGGTGGGCCGTGGACGGGGACGACGCCACTCCCCTGGGCTCCTGCCCCGCCGGGTCCGTGGCCGCGCTCGTGGCCGGTCTGCCCGCCCGTCTGGGCGTGGACCCGAGCACGGTCCGCTGGGTGCTCGCCGACGTCGGGACAGAGTACACCGCCTGGCTGGCGGCGGGGGTGCGGGCGGATCGATGCTGGGACCTGACCCTCGTCCAGCGGATCCTGCGGCACGCGGCGATGGCGCCGGGCAGCGGGGTGCGTTACACGCCCGTGGCGCAGCTCGAGGTCGCCGACCCGACGGAGCCCGAGCGCCCCGCGCGGGTGCCCGCCGGTCAGGAGTCCTTCTTCGACCTGCCGGACGAGTCCGGCCACGCCCCGGACGTCACCGTGCTCGCGGCCGAGCTGGCCGCGCAGCGGGCGGCCGTCGAGGGCTCGGCCCACCCGCACCGGCTGCGGCTGCTCGCGGCGGCGGAGTCGCAGGGCGCACTCGTGGCCGCGGAGATCCGGGCGGCGGGTCTGCCGTGGGACCGGGGCGTGCACGAGGCGCTCCTCGCCGAGCAGCTCGGCCCCCGGCCTGCACCGGGCGAGCGTCCGGCCCGCCTGCAGGCCCTGGCCGAACGCATCGCCGAGGTCCTGGGCTCCCCCGGGCTGAGCCCCGACTCGCAGCCGAGCCTGCTGCGGGCGCTGCAGACGGCGGGCGTGGCCGTGGAGTCCACGCGGCAGTGGGACCTGAAGCACTGGATCGACGCCGGCGGCGCGGAGCGCGAGGCGCGGGCCGCGCTGCTCGCGCCGCTGCTGGAGTACAAGGCCCTGGCCCGGCTGTGGACGGCCAACGGCTGGCACTGGCTGGACCAGTGGATCGGCGACGACGGCCGGTTCCACGCCGCCTACCTGGTCGGCGGCGTGGTGACCGGGCGGTGGGCCGCCCACGGCGGTGGGGCCATGCAGGTCCCGGCCGGGGTGCGCGACGCCGTCCGCGCAGACCCCGGGTGGACGCTGACCGTGGCCGACGCCTCCCAGGTGGAGCCGCGCATCCTCGCCGCGATGGCCGCCGACGAGGCGCTGGCCCGTGCCGGGACCACGCCCGACCTGTACCGGGAGGTGGCGGAGCAGGGCCGGGCGGCCGGCACCGCGCTGGCCGACCGCGGGCGCGCGAAGATCGCCCTGCTGGGTGCGATGTACGGCTCGACGACGGGCGACTCCGCGGCGCTCATGCCGCACCTGCGCCGGCTCTACCCCCGAGCGATCGGCCTGCTCGAGCGGGCGGCCTCCGTCGGCGAGGGAGGCGGCCAGGTGTCCACGTGGCTGGGCCGCTGGTCCCCCGCGCCGGGGCGGAAGTGGCAGGAGTCCGTGTCCGACGTCGGCACCCAGGCCGCCGAGTCCGCGGCCCGGCGACGGCGGCGCTCCCAGGGCCGCTTCACCCGGAACTTCGTGGTGCAGGGCACCGCGGCCGAGTGGGCGCTGTGCTGGATGGGCGAGATCCGCCGTCGACTGCGCTCGGCCGGCATGCGCACGGAACTCGTGTTCTTCGTCCACGACGAGGTCGTCCTGCACGGCCCGGCCACGGAGGCCGAGGCCGTGCGGACGGTCGTGGCGGAGTCCGCGAGCGCCGCCGGCCGCCTGCTGTTCGGTCCCGCCCCCGTGGACTTCCCGCTCACCGTCTCCAGCGTGGGGTCGTACGCGGACGCGAAGTGAGCGACGGGGCGGCAGGGCGACGGTCGCGGTCATGGCCTCCGTGCGCCGCACCGGGCCGAGGACCCTCGGACCTGGCACGATGCGGGACGAGGGCCGATCCTGGAGAGCGCCCGAGACACCCTTGTGAAGGAGACCGCATGCCCGTCGCCCCGCGTCCGTCCGACGGCGCCGCGTCCTCGGTCTTCACCCCGCACCAGCAGCGCATCCTCGCGGTGCTCCTCATCCCGATCTTCATGTCCCTGCTGGCCGTGTCCAGCATCAACGTGGCCCTGCCCGCCCTGCAGCGGGGCCTGGACGCCAGCGACGCGGAGCTGCAGTGGGCCATCTCCGGCTACACCCTCGTGTTCGGCATGGTGCTCGTGCCGGCGGGCCGGGCGGGTGACCTCTTCGGCCGCCGCCGGCTGTTCCTGGTGGGCCTCGGCGTGTTCGCGCTCGGTGCGCTCCTGTCCGGCCTGGCGCCCACGGGCGTCCTGCTCGTGCTCGCGCGCCTGGTCATGGGCGTGGGCGCGGGCCTGCTCAACCCGCAGGTCACCGGCTTCATCCAGGGCGAGTTCTCCGGCGCCTCCCGCGCCCGGGCGTTCGGGGCGCTCGGCGCCGTCGTCGGGGTGTCCGTGGCGGTGGGGCCGCTGCTCAGCGGCGGGCTCATCGCGTGGCTCGGCGGCGACCTCGGCTGGCGCGCGACCTTTCTGGTGAACGTGCCCATCGCCCTCGGCGCCCTGATCGTGGCCCGCCAGTGGCTGCCGCGCACCGTCCCCGAGCGGGCGCGGCGTCCGGACCTGGACCCGGTCGGCGTCGTCCTGCTGGCCGGCGCCCTCGTGGCCGTCATGCTCCCGTTCCTGGACCGGGGGCTCGGGCCGTGGCGGTTCGTGCTCGTGCCCGTCGGCATCGGCCTGGCCGCCCTCTGGACGCGGTGGGAGGCCCGCTACGCACGACGGGGCCGCGCCCCGATGGTGGACCTGCGCCTGTTCCAGACCCGCAGCTTCGCGTGCGGCGCCCTGCTGATCGCCATCTACTTCACCGGCTCGACCAGCATGTTCGTCGTGATCGCCATGTTCATGCAGAACGGGCTGGGCTACCCGGCGCTGCACGCCGCGCTCATCGGCCTGCCTTCGGCGGTCATGTCGAGCGTGATGTCCACCGTGGCCGGGCGCGTGGTGCTGCGCACGGGCCGGAAGATCGTCGTCCTCGGCATCGCGCTGGCGCTGCTCGCCGTCGTGGGCTCCATCGGGGTGGCGTGGGCCAACCGGGAGTTCGGCCTGAGTCCGTGGTGGCTGCTGCTCACCCTCGCCATCTTGGGTGCCGGGCAGGGGCTGGTGGTCTCCCCCAACCAGACCCTCAGCCTGGCCGAGGTCCCGCCGCGGCACTCCGGCACGGCCGGCGGCGTCCTGCAGACCGGCCAGCGCGTCGGCACGGCCGTCGGCACCGCCGTGATCGTGGGGGTGTTCCTGGGCGTCGCCTCCGGTGCCGACTGGGACGGGGCGTTCATGGCCGCCTTCGCGCTGGTGGCCGGGTGCATGGCCCTCGCGCTCCTCGTCGCACTCGCGGACCTGCGCGGACCACGGACGGCGGCCCCCCGTGGCTGAGCCCCGCCCCGGCGACGTGCGCGTCACCCCCGGCCCCGGCGCACCCCGCGGGCTGGTCATCCCCGCGGGCGAACTCGTCGAACGCTTCTCCCACGCCTCCGGCCCGGGCGGTCAGGGCGTGAACACGGCGGACTCGCGGGTCCAGCTCAGCCTGGACCTGGCGGCCACCTCCGCCCTCGACGACGTCCAGCGCGCCCGCGTCCTCGCGCGGCTGGCGCCCCGGCTGGCCGGGACGGTCCTCACCGTCAGCGTGGCGGAGCACCGGGCCCAGTGGCGCAACCGGGTGGCCGCCCGCGAGCGGCTCGCGGCGCTGCTGCGCGAGGCCCTGGCCCCGCCGACGCCGCGGCGGGCCACGACGCCGACGCGCGGCTCCCGGCGGCGCCGCCTGGAGGCCAAACGCCGTCGCTCCGAGGTGAAGCGCACGCGCCGCCGCCCCGGCCTCGACTGAGGCCGCTCGCCCGCCGGCCGCGCGGGCTCAGACGCGGGTGTTCTGCGATTCCGGGGCCAGGGGCGCGTGGGCGGGGTTGGACAGGGAGAGCACGACGGCGGCCACGCGCGGGTGTTCGAGGAGGGCGTCCTCCACGCGCTGGAGCAGGACCGCGGCCTCGCTCTCCCGCTCGTCCCCGGCCAGGTCCACGGCCCCGACGACGAAGAGCTTCTCCGGGCCGACGTACTCGAGGTGCAGGTAGCTCACGGAGAGCACCTCGGGCCGCTCCAGCAGCCAGCGCAGCACCCGGGTCCGGACCGCCGGGTCGGCGACCTCGCCGACGAGGAACGCCATGTTCCGCGAGAGCAGGAAGATCGCGACGACCCCGAGCAGCACGCCCACGAGGATCGAGCCGGCGGCGTCCCACCGGGGGTCCCCGGTGAGCTGGTGCAGGGCGAGGGCGGCCGCCGCGATGGCCAGGCCGATCAGGGCCGAGGCGTCCTCCACCCACACGGCGCGCAGGGTGGGGTCCGAGGTCTGGCGCAGGAACGTGGCATCGCTGATGTGCCGCCGCTCCGCGTCGCGGCGGAGGCGCCGGTGCGCGTTCAGGAACGAGATGCCCTCGAGCACGAACGCGACGGCCAGCACGATGTACGCGATCGTGTACTCCGCCTCCTCCTCGGGGGCGGACCAGGCCGTGATCCCGTGCCAGACCGAGACCGCCGAGCCCACCGCGAACAGGCCGAAGGCCGCGACCATCGACCACACGTAGGCCGCCCGCCCGTAGCCCAGCGGGTGCCGCGCGTCGGGGGCTCGGCCGGCCCGACGCTCCGCCAGCAGCAGGAAGACCTCATTGCCGGCATCGGCCCAGGAGTGCGCGGCCTCCGCCACCATCGCGGCTGAGCCGGTGACCGCGCCCACGATCGACTTGACGACGGCGATCACCGCGTTCACACCGAGGGCGATCAGGACGGTCAGCAGGCTCTCGCCGCCGGTCTCGGCGCCGGACTCGGCGGCGGGCGGGGCGACGGCGGGCGGGGTACGGGTCATCCCCCGAGTCTGCCCCTGCAGGCGGGTGCCGGGCCAGGCTCGCCATGTCCGGGTCCGCCGGTCCGGGAGCGCGAGAGGGGGTCCACGCGGATCGGCGTCGCCGAGCCCGTGAGGTCTCCGCGTGCGCGGCCTAGCGTGGGACCATGACGGATTCTCCCCTGCACCTCGACCGCCCCGACGCCCCCCGCATCATCGTGCTCGGCGCGACGGGCTACGCCGGATCCCTCGTCGTGGACGCCCTCGTGGCCCAGGGCGCACGGCCCGTGCTGGCGGGCCGGAACCGGGACTCGCTCCAGCACGCGGCGAGGCGGCACGACGGGCTGGAGGTCGCCGTCGCCGACGCCGGGGACCCCGCCTCGCTGAGGGCCCTGGTCACGGAGGGCGATGTGCTGGTCTCCACGGTCGGCCCCTTCGAACGCTACGGCCGGCCCGTCGCCCGCGCCGCCGCGGAGAGGGGCGCGCACTACGTGGACTCGACCGGTGAGATCGGCTTCGTGAAGGACCTCAAGGCGGACCTGGACGCCACCGCCCGACGCACGGGCGCCACCCTGCTGCCCGCCCTCGGCTTCGACTACGCGCCGGGCATGCTCGCGGGCGGGCTCGCGCTGGCGCAGGCCGGTGGACGCGCACGGTCCCTGCAGATCGGCTACTTCGCCGACGGCGAGCTGGACCCGCGCGTCGACCTCAGCCACGGGACGCGCCAGACGATGGTGGACGCCCTCACCGAGCGGACGATCACGTGGCGCGGCGGGCGGCTGGCGACGACGGGCCCGGCCAGCCGGTCGGCCGTCTTCCGGGTCGACGGGCAGGATCGCCGCGGCGTGCTGTTCGGCGGCACGGAGTCCCTGTTCCTGCCGCGGATGCAGCCCGGCCTGGATGAGGTCGAGGTCTTCAACGGCTGGTTCCCGGCCCGGCCCACGCAGATCGGCGCCGCCGCCCTCGGCGCGGTGGGGTGGCTCCCCGGCGTCGCCCGCGGCGTGCAGGCCCTGCTGCGGCCCTTGGCCGGGGACCCGGGTGGCCCCGACGCCGCAGACCGGGCCCGCACGGGCTCCCGAGTCGGGGCGATCGCGCGGGACGCGGCCGGCCGCGTCGTGGCGGACGTGCACCTGCGCGGCCCCAACGCCTACACGTTGACCGGGGACCTCATGGCCTGGGGCGCCCGTCAGCTCGCCGCAGGCCGGGCCCGCGAGGCCGGCGTCGTCAGCCCGATCCAGGCGTTCGGCCTCGACGACTTCGAGACGGCCTGCGCCGCGGTCGGCCTGGTGCGGGCATGATCCCGACGACTGACCCCGCCCGTGGCCCTCAGCGGGGGCGACGCCGCGGGCGGCTGATCCAGGCCAGATAGGCGCTGCCGCCGGTCAGGGCGGCGCCGCCGGCGGCCACCACCGGCCCGGCGAAGCGGCCGAGCCGGTCCTTGTACGCCACGAGCACGTTCGTGCCGCCGGTGATCATCGCGGCCACCACCATGGCGGCCACCACCCGGTCGCCCGTCCGCTCGAGGCGCGTCACGAGCGGCTCGAGCTCGCTCGCGCGGACGGTGACGTCGATCCCGCCGTCGTCGATGCGTTCCATCACCTTGCGGGCGTACTCCGGCAGGTCGATGCCGAGCTCGGCCGCCGCGATCGTGGCCCGGCCGATCCGGCCCGCCACCCGCCGGGGGTCGAGGTGCTCCCCCACGAGGCGCAGGGCGAACGGGTCGAGCACGCGGGTGTAGTCGAAGCCGGGGTGCAGGCGGCGGCCGATGCCGTCCACGATGATCAGCATCCGCAGCAGCTGCACGAGCTCGGGCGGCAGGGACAGCCGGTGGCGCCGCACCAGGGCGAAGATCTCCGAGATCAGCTGCGCCACGCGGATGTCCTCGAGCTCGCGCCCCTCGAGGCGGCCGACGATCCGGGCCACCTCCAGCCGGAGCCGACGGCGGTCCACCGGGCCGCGCGGCGGGGCGATGTCCAGCAGGGCCCGCACCAGCCCGTCGGTGTCCTGCCGGGCCAGCGCCATGGCCAGGCCCGCGAACCGGCGCCGGAGGGACGGGGAGATCCGCCCCACGGAGCCGAAGTCGATGAACCCGACGGTCCCGTCCGGCTCGATGAACAGGTTGCCCGGGTGCGGGTCCGCATGGAACACGCCGTGCTCGAACACCATGGCCAGCAGCACGTCGGCGGCCCGGTACGCCAGCTCCTCCCGGTCGATGCCGGCGGCGTCGAGTCCGGCCAGGTCGTCCACGCGCAGCCCGGAGAGCTCCTGCATGGTCAGCACGCGCGAGGTGGTCAGGTCCCACTCGATCCACGGGAACCGCACGCCCGGGGTGTCCCGGAAGCCGGCGGCGATCTCCTCGCAGGCCCGCGCCTCCACCACGTAGTCGAGCTCGGCGCGCAGCGAGCGGTCGAACTCGTCCACCATGGCCGGCACGTCCAGGTCGGCGACGGTCCGTGAGGCCCGCGACCACGTGGCCGCCAGCGTCCGCAGGATCTCCAGGTCCGCCTGGACCTGCTCCACCACACCGGGCTTGCGGACCTTCACGACGACGGCGCGCCCGTCATGCAGGCGCGCGCGGTGGGCCTGACCGATGGAGGCGGTGGCCAGGGGCGCCCGGTCGAACCAGGCGAACAGGGTGTCGACGTCGGCGCCGAGGTCCTCCTCGACCGTCCGGGCGACGGCCTCGAAGGGCACCGCCGACGTGCTGTCCGTGAGGCGGGCGAACGCCGCGCAGTAGGCCTCGGGGAACACGTCCGGGCGCGCCGAGATCAGCTGCCCGAGCTTCACGAAGGTGACGCCCAGCTCCTCGAACGTGCGCACGAACAGCTCGGGGCGGGCCTCGGCGTCGATGCCCAGGTGCGGCTCCCCCTCCTCGAGGGGCAGCCACCGGGAGAGCCCGGCCTGCACGGCCGTGGCCATGAGGCCGTTGCGGGCCATGACGTGGGCGATCTCGCGGTAGCGCTGCAGGTGGAGGGCCATGACGCCCACGCTACCGACCGCGCGGAGGGACGGGCCCCGCCGCTCAGTCCGCGTACCGGAGCATGCCCGGCCGGACCCGCGCGTCGGCCCCGATCCGCATCCCGTCCGCGAGCGCGCCCGCCGCCCGCAGCTCCCGCAGCCTCGCCAGCACCCGGTCCCGCACGTCCCACGGGCTGAGGGTGTTGACGTTGATCTTGGTGGCGCCCTCGAAGCCGGCGAGCGTGGAGACGCGCCACTTGAGCATCACACGCCACGGCATCGGGTCCGCGACGCCGGGCGGGCGGGTGTGCCACTCCTCGTTGGAGGGGACGTCCGGGCCGGTGGCCGCGTGGGCGGCATGCAGCAGGTCGGAGACGGCGCGCAGCTCGGCCGCGGACTGCCGCCACGGCTGCCCCACCGGGCTCGTGGAGTAGACCTCGACCGTCGGGTACCGGTGGCCGAAGCCGGCGAACATCACGGCGTGCTCGTTCTCGGCGATCACGAGGTCGTGCGCCACAGCCACGTCCAGCGCGGCGTGGTTGAACACCTGCGGGTCCTCGCGCAGCCGGTCCAGGACGGCGGCGTTCTGCGCGCCGACCTCGTCGATGGCCACGAGCTGCTTGTGCAGGTGGTCGAAGGAGGCACCGGCGGGCTTGAGCCAGTTCTGGAACACGGAGACGTACCGCACGGCGGGCGTGGTCGCGTAGAGGTCCCGCATCGCGTCGGCGGTGAGGGCCAGGAAGGCGTGGTGCTCGTCCGGGGTGAGGGTGCCCGAGGAGGCCAGCTGGTGGTCGTCCACGGCGTCGTAGACGAAGTGCCGCCGGGCGATCACCACGTCGTGCGTGCCGCCGAAGAATGCGGCCGACGCCGCGATCAGCTCCGCCTCGGACATCGCCGCCGCCTCCTCGGCGGAGCGGCCGGAGGCGCGCAGCTTCGCGGCGACGACGGCGCGCACGTGGGCGCGGCCGGCCTCGGTGGCCAGGTACTCGTCACGGCGGCGGCGCGCGTCCGGGGGGAGTTCGTAGCCGTGGTTGAGACGCCAGTAGTCGTAGCTGAGGATCTCGAAGAGGTTGGGGACCCGGCGGAAGGCCGGGGTCGTCTCCCCGAGCCGCTCCGCGGCCGGATGCCGCAGGATCTGCCAAGCCGGGGCGCCGTCGTCGGCCCTCGTGGAGACGATGCGTGACTTCTCCGGCGGCGTCTCCAGCAGGCGGTGCTCGCAGAAGGCACAGTGCCGACCCTGCTGGGCGGGGTCGAGCGGCTGCGGGGCGGGCCGGACGAGGCCGAGCGGGCGGTGGCCGCGGCCGGGCACGGTCCAGACCTCGGTGCCGGTGAAGGGGTTGCGCTGCTTGACGGTGCCGTCCGGCAGTCGGGTGAGGGGCTCGCTCACAGACGGGTGCACGAGGCCAGGATACGAGGCGGTGCCGACCCGGTGTGCCGAGCCCTGTTCGCCGTCGTCGATCACGCAGGGCGGGCCCCGTGACCTCCGGCGTGATCATCCCCACGGCCACCCGTGACGCGGGTACGCTGATCGCTGTTCCACGTCACAGCGCTCTCGCTCGACTCGTCTCACCCGCACGGAGGCCTCACCCATGTCGTCCCGCATCCACCACCCCGGCCTCCGGTCGAAGGTGATGTCCGCCGCGGAGGCGGCGGCGTTCATCCAGCACGGCACCACCGTGGGCATGAGCGGGTTCACGGGGTCCGGCTACCCGAAGGCTGTGCCGATGGCGCTGGCCGAGCGGGCGAAGGCGCTGCACGCGCGCGGCGAGGAGTTCCGCATCAACCTCCACACGGGGGCGTCCACCTCCGCGGAGATGGACGGCGCGCTGGCCGAGGCGGACGCCGTCGCGCTGCGCACCCCGTTCCAGTCGGACCCGACGATGCGCGCCAAGATCAACGCTGGCGCGATCGAGTACATCGACACGCACCTGTCCCACCTGGCGCAGGCCGTGTGGAACGGCTTCTACGGGCCCATGACCACGGCGGTGATCGAGGTGTCCGGGATCCGCGAGGACGGCCGTCTCGTCCCCAGCTCCTCCGTGGGCAACAACAAGTCCTGGATCGACCTGGCGGATCAGGTGATCCTCGAGGTCAACTCGTGGCAGAGCGAGGACCTCGAGGGTCTGCATGACGTCTACTACGGCACCGCGCTGCCCCCGCACCGCTCGCCGATCATGCTCACCCACCCCGCAGACCGCATCGGTGAGACGTACCTGCGGTGCGATCCGGCCAAGGTGGTGGCCGTCGTCGAGACCCACGCCCCGGACCGCAACTCCCCGTTCAAGCCCGCCGACGCGGACTCGATCGCGATCGCCCAGCACCTCGTGGAGTTCTTCGAGCACGAGGTGGCCCAGGGCCGGTACGACGAGCGGCTGCTGCCGCTGCAGTCGGGCGTGGGCAACATCGCGAACGCGGTGATGTCCGAGCTCGTGAAGTCCCGGTTCACGGGCCTGTCCGCGTTCACCGAGGTGGTGCAGGACGGCATGCTCGACGCCCTGGACTCCGGCACCCTGGCGACCGCGTCCGCGACCGCGTTCTCCCTGTCCACCGAGGCCGCCGAACGGTTCAACGACAACGCCGCGAAGTATCGGGACAAGCTGATCCTGCGCACCCAGGAGATCTCCAACCACCCCGAGCTCGTGCGCCGGCTCGGCATCCTCGCCATGAACGGCATGCTCGAGGCCGACCTGTACGGCAACGTGAACTCCACGCACCTGATGGGCACGAAGATGATGAACGGTCTCGGCGGCTCCGGCGACTTCGCCCGCAACGCGTTCACCTCGTTCTTCCTCACCCCGTCCACGGCCAAGGGCGGGGACATCTCCTGCATCGTGCCGATGGTCTCGCACGTGGACCACACCGAGCACGACGTGCACGTGGTGGTCACCGAGCAGGGGCTGGCCGACCTGCGCGGCCTCTCCCCCAAGCAGCGCGCCCGCACGATCATCGACACGTGCGCGCACCCGGACTACAGGGAGCAGCTGCGGGACTACTTCGACCGCGCGATGCGCGGGTCGGACGGCCTGCACACCCCGCACCTGTTGGGCGAGGCCCTGTCCTGGCACCAGCGCTTCCTCGAGACCGGGACGATGCGTCAAGGCTGACGGCCCGCCGGACCGGACACCTGCGGGACACCTGCGACGGGGCACCCTACAGTGGGCCGCGCCTCGCGGCAGGGTGAGATCACGCCGGCTCCGGGCACGTGCCCGGAGCCGGCCCAGGCCCGCGGGGCCGGCGACGGCGTCAGCCGCGCCCGCCCTGCTCCCGCTCGGGGATTCCCGCGGCCCACAGGGCGGCCGCGATGAGGGCGGGCTGGCCGAACAGCCGCGCCAGGCGGCGACCGTCCGTGTCCAGCCCGAAGCCGTCCTTGCGCTCGGCGTACTGCCCGATGTTCCCGGGGTAGATCGCGGTGTAGAAGGCCGCCAGGGCGGTGCCGGTCAGGCGGCGCTGCCCGGGGAGCGCCAGCAGAGCGGCCCCGAGGCCGATCTCGGCCACGCCGGATCCGAGCACCACGAGGTCCGCCGGGAGCGGGACCCACGAGGGCACCTGGGCGCGGAACTCACGGCGCGCCACGGTGAGGTGGGACAGCCCCGCGGCGGTCATGAACCCGCCGAGGCCGAGGCGGGCGGCGGTCTGGGAGAGGGGGGCGGACTGCCGGCGCTTCGTCATCACGCCTCCCCGAGCTCGAGGACGACGTCGATGTTGCCCCGGGTGGCGTTCGAATAGGGGCACACCTGATGCGCCTGCTCCATGAGGGCGCGGGCCTGGTCCGCGGGGACGTTGGGCAGCACGACCTCGAGGGTGACCTCCAGGCCGAAGCCCTCACCCTGGCGGCCGATGCCCACGCGCGCGCCGACGGAGGAGTCGGTGATGTCGGCACGGGAGGCCCGGGCGACCATCTGCAGGGCCGAGTGAAAGCACGCGGCGTAGCCGGCGGCGAACAGCTGCTCGGGGTTGGTGCCCTGGCCGGAGCCGCCCATCTCGGTGGGCACCGCGAGGTCGAGGTCGACCCGCCCGTCGGTGGTGCGGACATGGCCGTCGCGGCCGGCGCCGGTGCTGAGCGCCTCGGCGGTGTAGATGGTCTCCATGAGAGGTCCTTTCATCCGCCCGCCCCGTGCGGGACGAGTCGGCTCCAGCCTGCCACCCGGTTAGGTCGCGCGCAACCAAGTCGCTCCCCAGCGACCACTAGAATCGCTCCCATGGATGCCGCGCCGACCCCCAGCCTCGCCCTCGAGGACCAGCTCTGCTTCGCCCTGCACCGGGCGGCGCGCGCCGTCACGCGCGGCTACGGCCCCCTGCTCTCCCGCCTCGGCCTCACCTACCCGCAGTACCTCGTGATGCTCACCCTGTGGCAGGTGGAGAGTGACGCCTCGGCTGAGACGGAGGCGTCGACGTCGGACGCCGCCGGCGCGCTGGGGGTCGGCGCGCTGCGGGACCGGCTCGGCATGGACAACGGGACGATCACACCCCTGGTGCGGCGCCTGGCCGGCATGGGGCTCGTCACGCGGGAGCGCGACGTCCACGACGAGCGACGCGTGCTGGTCCGGCTGACGGACGAGGGACGAGCGCTGCGGGCGTCCGCCCGGACGGTCCCGGTGGACGCCCTCACCTGGATCCCCCTCGACACCACCGAGCGCCAGGTCCTCATGGACCTGCTGAACCGGATCACCGAGGCCGCCGGGCCGCGCTGAAACGGCGGGAGCGGCCCGCGCGGAGCGCGGGTCAGCGCACCCGGTCCAGGATCGCCCGGGCGACGGCGTCCGCCTCGCGCTCGGGCAGCCAGTGGTCCGCGTCGAGCGCCACGAACCGGTACTCCCCCGCCACCTGCCCCGCCGTGAGCTCGGCGGCCCGCGGCCCCAGGGCCGCGTCCCGGGTGCCCCACACATACGTGGTGGGGACCGACACGGGCGCGCTGCTCGTGGTGGTCACCAGATCCGGGTTCGCCCGATACCAGTTCACCGGGCCGCGCAGGCTCTGCGGGGTGGAGAACCGGCGGGCGTAGTGCTCCGCCCCGGGGACCTGCCCCCGCTGCAGCAGGGAGCCCAGCCGTCGCGAGAGGATCCGTTCGGGGAGGGCCGGTGCCTGGAAGGCGGCGATGTACCAGCTGCGGCGCAGCTGGTCCGGGCCGCGCAGGGCGCGGGCCAGGGCGGCCGGGTGCGGCGTGGACAGGACGGTCAGGGACGCGACGCGCTCGGGGTGGGCGGCGGCCAGCGCCCAGGCGACGGCGCCGCCCCAGTCATGGCCGACGACGTGGACGCGCCGCGCCCCCGCCGCGTCCGCCAGCGCGACGGCGTCCCCCACGAGCGCCGGGAGGCGGTAGGCCGCCGTCGCCCGCGGCGCGGCCCCCGGGGAGTAGCCGCGCTGGTCCGGCGCGAGGGTGCGCAGCCCCGCGGCGTGCAGCAGCGGCTCGACGTGCCTCCAGGACGTGGCGTCCTGCGGGAAGCCGTGCAGCAGCAGGACCACCTCCCCCTCGGCCGGCCCGCCGTCGCGGACATCGAAGGTCAGGCCCTGATGCCGGAAGGTGTCCATGCCGCCCCCGAGTGCGCCGTCGCTCGTCACAGCCGGACGACCATCTTCCCCGTGTTGGCGCCCTCGAGCAGGTCGATGAACGCCTGGGGCGCGTTCTCCAGACCCTCCCGGACGGTCTCGTCCCACTGGATCTTTCCGTCGGCGACCCACGGGCCCACGCGCTCGAGGAACTCGGGACGGACCTGCGCCGCGTACTTCTGCAGGACGAAGCCGCGCAGGGTCAGGCACTTGCCGATCGCCAGGGCGAGGTTGCGCGGGGCCGCCGGCGGCTCCGTCGAGTTGTACTGGGCGATCGCACCGCACATCGCCACGCGGCCGTCGACCCGCAGCGCGGCGATGGCGGCCTCGAGGTGGTCGCCGCCCACGTTGTCGAAGTAGACGTCGATCCCCTCCGGCGCGGCCTCGGCCAGCAGGTCCGTGGGCGAGCCGTCGTGGTAGTCGAACGCGGCGTCGAAGCCCAGCTCCTTCACCCACGCCACCTTCTCGGGCGTGCCGGCCGAGCCGACGACGCGCGAGGCGCCCAGGAGGCGGGCGATCTGGCCGGCGACCGAGCCGACGGCCCCCGCGGCGCCCGAGATGAAGACGGCGTCGCCCTCCTGCATCTCGGCCACGTGCACGAGGCCGGTGTAGGCGGTCAGACCCGTCATGCCCAGCACGCCCAGGTAGGTGCTGTCCGAGAACTGGGAGGTGTCCACGGCCTGGACGGTGTCGCCGTCGAGGACGGCGTGCTCGCGCCAGCCGAGGCCGTGGAGCACGGACGTGCCCTCCGGCACGTCCGCGTGGCGCGAGGCGATCACGGTGCCCACCGCGCCGCCGTCGAGGGGGGCGTCGAGCTGGAACGGAGGCACATAGGACTCGACGTCGTTCATGCGGCCGCGCATGTACGGGTCCACGGACATCACGGTGTTGCGCACGAGGACCTGGCCCTCGGTGAGCTCGGGGAGCTCGACCTCGGTGAGGCGGAAGTTCTCCGGCGTCGGGGCGCCGTGGGGGCGGGAGGCGAGGTGGATCTCGCGCGTGCGGGTGGGGGTGCTCATGGTGGTCTCCTCGGGGTCGGGGCGGCGGGCTCGGTGGAGGATCAGCGCGCGAGCAGGTCCAGGAGGCGGCGGGCGGCGTCGGCGGAGGAGGCCGGGTTCTGGCCGGTCACCAGGGTGCCGTCCGTGACCACGAAGCTCTCCCCGTCCGGGCCCTTGCGGTAGTCCGCGCCGGCGGCGATCAGCGAGTCCTCGACGAGGAACGGGACGACGTCCGTCAGCTGGGCGGCCTCCTCCTCGCCGTTGGTGAACCCGGTGACCTGACGGCCGCGCACGAACGGGGTGCCGTCGGCGGCGGTGATCGGGTGCAGGATCCCGGGCGCGTGGCAGACGAGGCCGAGCGGGCGCCCGGCCGCGTCGCTGTCGAGGATGATCCGCGTGGAGTCGGCGTCGGACACCAGGTCCCACAGCGGGCCGTGACCACCCGGGTAGAAGACGGCGTCGAACCCGTCCACGTCCACCTGGGCCAGGGGCGTGGTGTGGGCCAGGGCGGCCTTGGCCTCCTCGTCCTGGTCGAACCGGCGGGTGGCCTCGGTCTGCATCTCCGGCTGCGAGCTCGTCGGGTCGATGGGCGGCTGGCCGCCGCGGGGCGAGGCGAGGGTGACCTCGTGGCCGGCGTCCGTGAAGACGTAGTAGGGCGAGGCGAACTCCTCGAGCCAGAACCCGGTCTTGCGGCCGGTGTCGCCCAGCTGGTCGTGCGAGGTGAGGATCATCAGGATGCGGGACATGTCTGGGGGCCTTTCGTCGGTGGGGACTGCACTCTCATGGTCGTACGCAACCGAATCTCGGGCAAGGGTGACGGTGCCCACCGGCCTCACGCCGCGGCCGCCGCGCCCAGGACATCAGCGCTCCGTCACCCGCCCGTCCTGGACCTGCCAGCGGCGGTCGGTGCGGACGGTGTCCAGCATGCGGCGGTCGTGGGTGACGAGCAGCAGGGCGCCCTCATAGGTCTCCAAGGCCTGTTCGAGCTGCTCGATGGCCTCCAGGTCCAGGTGGTTGGTGGGCTCGTCGAGCACCAGGACGTTCACCCCGCGGGCCTGGAGCAGGGCCAGGGATGCCCGGGTGCGCTCGCCGGGCGAGAGCTCGTCCACAGGGCGGTTCACGTGGTCGGCCCTGAGGCCGAACTTGGCCAGCAGGGTGCGCACCTCCCCGGAGGCCATCTCGGGCACGAGCGCCTCGACGGCCGCGGCGAGCGGGACGGTCCCGACCAGCAGCGAGCGCGCCTGGTCGATCTCCCCGATCTGCACGCTGGACCCCAGGGCGGCCATGCCCTCGTCCGGGGCCTGGCGGCCCAGCAGCCCGCGCAGCAGGGTGGACTTGCCGGCCCCGTTGGGCCCGGTGATGCCGATCCGCTCCCCCGCGTTCACCTGGAGGGACACCGGGCCGAGCGTGAAGCCGCCCTGCCGGAACACGGCGTCGTTGAGGGTGGCGACCACCGAGCTGGAGCGCGGCGCCGCACCGATGGTGAACTCCAGCCTCCACTCCTTGCGCGGCTCCTCCACCTCCTCCAGGCGCGCGATGCGGCTCTCCATCTGCCGGACCTTCTGGGCCTGCTTCTCGCTCGACTCACTGTTGGCCTTGCGGCGCAGCTTGTCGTTGTCCGGGGACTTCTTCATCGCGTTGCGCACGCCCTGGCTGGACCACTCCCGCTGGGTGCGGGCGCGGGAGACGAGGTCCTGCTTCTGCTCGGCGAACTCCTCGTACCTCTCCCGGGCCTGGCGGCGCAGGGTGGCCCGCTCCTCGAGGTAGGCCTCGTAGCCGCCGCCGTAGACGCGGTTGGTGCGCTGGGCGAGGTCGAGCTCCAGGACGCGGGTGACGCAGCGGGCCAGGAACTCGCGGTCGTGGCTCACCAGCACGACGCCGCCGCGCAGCTCCTGCACGAAGGCCTCCAGGCGGGTCAGGCCGTCGAGGTCCAGGTCGTTGGTGGGCTCGTCCAGGAGCACGACGTCGAAGCGGGAGAGCAGCAGCGCGGCGAGGCCGACGCGGGCGGCCTGCCCACCGGAGAGGGAGGTCATGAGGACCTGTTCCGGGGAGGCGGAGAGGTCCAGGCCGAGGTCGGCGAGGACGGCGGGGATGCGCTCCTCCAGGTCCGCGGCGCCGGAGGTCAGCCAGCGGGTGAGGGCGGTGTTGTAGCGGTCCGCGGCGGCGTCGGTGACGTCCGGGTCCGCCAGGGCCTCGGCGGCCTCGTCCATCTCGCGGGTGGCCTCGGCGCAGCCGGTGCGGCGGGCGATGTACCCGGCCACCGTCTCCCCCGGCACGCGCTCGTGCTCCTGCGGGAGCCAGCCGACGAAGGCGTCGGCCGGGGCCAGGCTGACCGTGCCGGCCTGCGGGGCCAGGTCCCCGCCGAGGATGCGCAGCAGCGTGGACTTGCCCGCGCCGTTGGCCCCCACGACGCCGACGACGTCCCCCGGCGCGACGGTGAGGTCGAGCGCGTCGAACAGCGTGCGATGGCCGTGGCCGCCGGCCAGGCCGGAGGCGACGAGGGTGGCGGTCATGCTTCTCCTGGCTCGAGTGCGCTTCCCTGGGGCGGGTCACCGCCACACTGTCACAGATCCCCCGGGGCACCGCCCCCGGGCACCGACTCCCAGACCTGCGGCGCGTTTCCTTCCTTGCCCTGACATGGGAAGAGTCATAGCGTCGCCAGGGTCAGGTGCGCGGCTCCGCGCGGCGCACACGGCGCTCCAGAGAGAAGGCAGAGCACTGATGACTGAACCGGTGAAGTACACGCCCGACATCGAGCATTCGGTCGACCGCGAGGAGGACCTGACCCGCGAGATCCTGGCCCAGATGGGCGCGTCACAGCGCCGCGCGGCGGGAGAGCACAAGCACGCCCACCGCGATGCCCACGCCAAGAGCCACGCCGTCCTCAAGGCCACGCTGGAGGTCCATGAGGGCCTGGCTCCCGAGTTGGCGCAGGGCATCTTCGCCCGTCCGGGCACCTACGAGGCGGTGGCGCGGCTCTCCTCCGCACCCGGGGACATCCACACCGACCGCACTCCCGCCCCGCGGGGCTGGGCCTTGAAGGTGCTGGGGGTGGAGGGCAAGCGGCTGCTGCCGGACCTGGACAGCCACAATCAGGACTTCCTCATGGTGAACTTCCCGACGCTCGCCTTCGGCACCGTGGCCCGCTACAAGGAGATGCTGAGCCTGCTGGAGAAGAACTCCCAGTCCCCCGAGCTGCTGCAGCGCCTGACGACGGGCGCCGCGCGCGTGGTCCGGGGTGCGGTGGAGACCGTCGGGGGGACCCCCAGCGCCACCCTGGAGGGCCTGGGGCGGGACAACGCCCACGTCCTCGGCGAGACGTACTTCACCCAGGGCGCCCTGCGCTACGGGGACCACGTCGCGAAGATCTCGCTGGCCCCGGCGTCCGAGAACGTGCGCGCCCTGACCGGTCAGGACATGAAGGTGGAGGACTTCTCCTCGATCAGCGAGATCGTCGCCGACTTCTTCTCGCGTGAGAGCGCAGAGTACGTCCTGCGGGCGCAGCTGGCGACCGACCCGGAGCGCATGCCGGTGGAGGACGCCTCCGTCCTGTGGGACGAGGAGGAGGCCCCGCACCAGCCCGTCGCCACCCTGCGCATCGAGGCGCAGGAGAGCTACAGCCATCCCCGCCGCGTCTACGGCGACGACGCCCTCACCTTCAACCCCTGGAACGGCGTGGTCGAGCACCAGCCGTTGGGCTCCATCATGCGCGTCCGCAAGCGCGCCTATGAGCAGTCCACTCGCTTCCGCCACGAGTTCAACGACCGCCCGGCCCCCGAGCCGTCGTCGCTCGACGACATCCCGGACTGATCCCGGCCCCACCCCTCACCATTCACCCCAAAGGATTCTCGAAGGAGGACCTCATGACTGACCGCTCAGACCCCCGGCTCCAGGACGAGAGCCGTCTCGACGCCGTCAAACGCGCCGTCGAGGACGTCGCCCAGGACGCCCCCACGCTGGCCAAGATCGCCCTCGAGGCGATGATCCGTGAGCACAACCCGGACCTGTCCGGCACCGCCGACTCCGCCGGCCGCGTGGGGATGCGCTCGGGCAAGGTCTCGGAGCTGACCGCGATCGCCCGCCTCAAGCCGGGCGGCGCCGAACGGCTGCAGCGCATCTTCGACCTGACTCGCGGCAACATGGACGGCGCCCAGCGCGTGTCCACGCTCCACGACATGCGCTTCGTCTTCTTCGACGACAACACCCGCATCCTCTTCGCCACGGCCTACGACGGCGACTGGGACGCGTACATCAACGACTTCGCCACCAAGATCCCCGAGCTGATGGACCTCCTCTTCCAGAACGTGGAGGGGTGGCCGGGCATCGACAGCCCGACCGTGAAGGACTTCATCGCCGACCACCAGATCACCGCCTCCGGGTGGTTCGTGGCGAACCCGCAGGTCACCGTGGTGGACACGCGCCGACTGCAGCGCACCGAGGACGCGGTGAACACCTTCCTGGACCAGATGGCCGGGCGCACCGACCTGGACGAGGACACTGCGGCCGCCCTGAAGCAGCTCACCGACACGATCTCCACCCCCGAGGCGGTGGATTACTGAGATGGGCGTGCTCAAGGACCTGAAGGAACGTTTCGATCGGGAGCGGGTCGAGCTGCGCCTGGACGACATCCAGGGCCTGGTGCTGCGGTCGCGGCCTGAGCCCTACGTCGGCGCCCACGCCATGCTGACCGTGGAGGAGGCCGAAGGCGGCCGGGACTTCGTCCGTCGCCTGGCCGAGCACGTGACCTCCGCGCAGGACTGGGCCGACGACCTGCAGTCCTGGACCGGCGTGGCGATCAGCTATGCCGGCCTGCGCGCCCTGGGGCTGCCCGAGGACTCTCTGGCCAGCTTCCCGCTGCCCTACCAGCAGGGGATGGCGGCCCGCGCTCAGCAGCTCATGGACACCGGGCCGAACGCCCCGGAGCACTGGGACGAGGCGTTCACCCAGGACGCCTGCCACATCGCGCTGACGATCTACGCGGCCGACGCCGACGCCCTGGACGCGGCCCTGGACCAGGCGGAGGAGGTGCTGGAGCACTCCACCGGAGTGACCCTGGTGGCCACCCACCGGTTCGGGGTCGACGAGCTGAACAAGAACCCCTTCGGTTTCCGGGACTCCATCTCGCAGCCGACGGTGGCCGGCAGCGGGGTGCGGCCCCAGCCGGGCCAGGAGCGCTCCATCTCCGCCGGCGAGTTCATCCTGGGCGAGAACAGCGAGACCGGCTCCCCGCTGGCCGTGCCGCAGCCGGATGTGCTGGGCCGCAACGGGACCTACGTGGTGCTGCGCAAGTTCGCCAGTCGGGTGGGCGCCTTCAACGAGTACCTGGCCTCGCAGAGCCCGGACCCGGAGGAGCAGCACCGGATCGCCGCGAAGATGTTCGGCCGCTGGCGCAGCGGCGCCCCGCTCGTGCTCTCCCCGGACCACGACGACGAGGAGCTGGGCAACGACCCGCAGCGGCGCAACGACTTCACCTTCGAGGACGACCCGAAGGGCCTGATGTGCCCGCACTCCAGCCACATGCGTCGCCTCAACCCGCGGGACAGCGATCTGTCGATCATGACGGACGTGAACATCAAGCGGATCATCCGGCGCTCCTCGACCTACGGTCCCGGGTGGTCGCCGGAGGTGACCTCGGCCGACGACGCGAAGGAGGATCGCGGGATCTACTTCATCTTCATCAGCGCCCGGGCCTTCGACACGATCGAGTTCATGCAGCAGGAGTGGATCAACGGGGGCAACTTCGTCGACCTCGGCTCCGAGCGGGATCCGATCGTCGGTCTGCACGAGGACGACCCGACGCAGGGACGGTTCACCATCCCCGCCGAGCCGGCCCGCAAGCGCATCGACGGCATCACCACCTTCAACCGGATGGCCGGGGGCGAGTACCTCTTCATGCCCTCGCTCAGCGCCCTGCGGTGGATCGGTGAGGCGGGCTGGACCTCCGAGCAGTCGGACGCCGACGCGTGATGCAGCCCCCGTCCCCGGGCGGCCCCGCGGGCGCCCAGCCGTGGCAGGTGGACCTCGACTGGCTGTGGGGCACCCCGCCGGGCAACGACGGCTCCCCCGCGACCCTGCGGCTGGACGTCGTCGGCCCCGGGGCGGCCCGGGCGGCCGCCGCATGGCTGGGCTCCCTGCCCGGGGACGAGGACGGCGTGCGGGGCAGGGGCGGCTGGCGCGCCGACCCGGGCGAGCAGCCCGACGCGGACGACCACGCCGTCCTGCTGCTCACCTCGGCCGGTGAAGACGTGGCGGACGGGCTGGAGGACGCCGCCGACGACGCCCACGCGGCGCTGGCCGCCGTCGGGGGCCTCACCCTGCGGTGGACTCCCCTGCCCCGTGATCCGTCCCTCTGAGGCACGTCCACCCCGTCAGTAGGCTGGAGTGATGGCGACGGTACTTCTCGTGCGGCACGGCCGCACCACGGCCAACGCGACCGGACTGCTGGCGGGCCGCACCCCCGGGGTCAGCCTGGACGACCACGGACGGGAGCAGGCGGCCCGCACCGGGGACCGGATCGCGGCCGTGCCCGTGGCCGCGGTGGTGGCCAGTCCCCTGGAGCGGTGCGCGCAGACGGCACGCGCCCTCCTCGATCGCCAGCCGGGGACGGTGCCCTCGCTGGTCGACGACGACCTCACCGAGTGCGACTACGGCCACTGGCAGGGGCGCGCGCTCAGCGACCTGGCCACCGAGCCCCTGTGGGCGACGGTGCAGACCCAGCCGTCCGCCGTCGTCTTCCCCGGCGGGGAGTCCATGGCGGGCATGCAGGCCCGCGCGGTGGCGGCGATCCGCCGGCACGACGCCGCCGTGGAGGCCGAACACGGGTCCGGGGCGGTGTGGGTGGCGGTGAGCCACGGGGACGTCATCAAGTCGATCCTGGCCGACGCGCTCGGCACGCACCTGGATCTGTTCCAGCGGATCGAGGTGGGGCCCGCCTCCGTCTCCATCGTGAGCTACGGTCCGAGCCGCCCGCGGGTCTGGGCGATGAACACCGACGCCGGGGACCTGTCCTGGCTGGCGACCCTCCGCCCGTCCGACGACGCCCCGGTGGGCGGCGGCGCGGGCACCGGCCCCGGCGCGGTCGACGAGCAGACGCCTAGGATCGTGGCATGACTGATGCACCTGCCCCCGCCCATGAGTTCGACTGGCCGGATCGGGTCGTGATCGGGACGCTCGGGCGTCCCGGAGCCCGCACGTTCTACCTGCAGGTGCGCACCGGGCCCCGGCTGGTGAGCCTGGCGCTGGAGAAGCAGCAGTCGGCCCTGATGGCGGAGATGATCGACGAGATCCTCGACGATCTCATGGCGCTGGAGGGCAACCCGCACAGCGTCCCGGCCAGCACGCCCGTGGAACTCGTGGACAACGATCCGCTGGACCCGGTGCAGGAGTGGTTCCGGGTGGGGGCTATCGGCCTGGGCTGGGACCCCACCACCGCGCAGGTGCTCATCGACGCGCACCCCCTCTCCGACGACGACGCCGACCCGGCGCTCGAGGCGGACGCCGAGGCCGTGCGCGTGCGCATGCCCGTCGGCGCCGCCCGGGCGTTCGCCCGGCGCACCCGGGAGGTCGTGGACGCCGGGCGTCCGATCTGCTCGGACTGCGGCCAGCCCATCGACCCCGACGGCCACGACTGCACTCTCCCCGACTCCTGATGCGCGCCGCGGACGTGCCCGCCGACGAGCTGATGGCCGGGGAGCTGACGCTCACCGGCCGCATCACGACGGCGTCCAACGCCACGTTCCTCGGCGCGATCGGTGACACCCCGGTGGTCTACAAGCCGGTGGCCGGCGAGGCCCCGCTATGGGACTTCCCTGCCGGAACCTTGGCCCGCCGCGAGGTGGCCGCGCACCTGGTGTCCGAGGCGCTGGGCTGGGACATCGTGCCGCGCACCTGGCTGCGCGACGGGCCCTTCGGCGAGGGCATGGTGCAGCTCTGGCAGGAGCAGGACCCTGAGCAGGATGCTGTGGACCTGTTCCCGGCGGACGAGGTGCCGGCCGCGGGGTGGCTCACCATCCTGGAGGGCGAGGACGAGGACGGGAATCGGCTGGCCCTGGCCCATGAGGACTCGGCGGCGCTGCGCCGCATGACGGTGTTCGACGTGATCGTCAACAACGCCGACCGCAAGGGCGCCCACATCCTCGCCATGCCCGGCGGGCACCGCCACGGCGTGGACCACGGGCTCACCTTCCATGTGGCGGACAAGCTGCGGACCGTGCTGTGGGGCTGGTTGGGCGAGGTGCTGAGCGAGGAGGAGCGCGACGGCGTCGGCCGGGTTCTCGAGGGACTTGCTGGCGAGCTGGGGCGGGGGCTGGCGGGGTTGCTCAGTGCCGAGGAAGTCGACGCCCTTGCCGAACGCTGTGCCCGGTTGCTCGACGACGGGATCTTCCCTGCCCCGAGCGGGCTGACGCCGGCCGTGCCCTGGCCGCTCTTCTGACGGGCCTGAGGCGTCAGCGCGGCCGCAGGGACGGCGGGTGCACTCAGTCCACGAGCCCCGCCGCGGCACCGGCCGCGCGGTAGTCCGCGGCGAGCGAGTCCAGGGTGGCGTGAGCGTTGAGCCCGCTGGGGTTCGGCGCCACGAACAGCCGCGTGCCCGGCCACGGCGTCTGCTGCTCCCCCAGCGCGGCCTTCGGACGTCCGAACGCCTGCCGGTAGGCCGTCACCCCCAACACGGCGACGACAGCCGGCGCGTGCGCTGCCACGAGCGCGTCCAGGCGGGCGGGGGCGGCGGCGAGCTCCTCCGCGGTGAGCTCGTCGGCGCGGGCGGAGGCACGCGGGACGAGGTTGGAGATCCCGATGCCGCGGGCATGCAGCTCGGCGAGGTCCTCGGCCTTGTAGCCGTCGGAGGCGTCGATCAGGTGCCGGGTGAGCCCGGCGCGGTGCAGGGCCGGGTAGAAGCGGTTGCCGCGGCGGGCGAAGTGCGCACCGGTGGCGGCGGTCCACAGGCCGGGGTTGATGCCGATGAACAGCAGCCGCAGCGGGTCCGGCAGCAGGTCGGGGACGGTGCGGTCGCGGAACTGCTGGAGCTCGGCCTGGGTGAAGCGCATGTCAGTAGTGATACCTCACCTGGAGGACGATCAGGTCCTCGCCGTCGACGAGGTAGACGAGCCTGTGCTCCTCCGTGATGCGCCGGGACCATGCCCCGGCCGCGCCGTACTTCAGCTGCCCGGGCTTGCCGATCCCCTCGAAGGGATCACGCAGGGCGGCGTCGACGAGGGTGTTGATCCGTGTGAGGCCCTTGCGGTCCGTGGTCTGCCAGTGCATGTAGTCCTCCCAGGCGGAGCGGTCCCACACGAGGCGCACTCAGGCGTCCCCGTCCAGGCGGTCCAGTGCGTGCTCCTCAACGCTCCCTGCACGGGCGCGCTCGTAAGCGTCCAGCAGCCGGCGGGCGTTGGCCGGGGAGCGGAACAGGTAGGCGGTCTCCTGCCAGGCGGCGTACTCGTCCGCGGGCATGAGGACGGCGTTGCCCCTGCGGGAGACGATCTCCACGGCGTCGCGGTCCGCATTCACTCGCTCGATGAGCGGGAACAGGGTCTTGCGGGCTTCACTGGCACTGATGGACATGCGGGCCTCCTCGGGCGCGATGTGGCACCTGCTTATGGTACCAGTCGGTGAGGTGGAACTCAGGAGGCACCCTGCCGGATGCAGAACTTCTTGCCCTCGTGGTCCGTGGGCGCGGCGACGACGGAGACGACGGCGACGCCGGGGGCCCGGCCACGGCGTCCCCACCTGGTGTTGCATGGCGGGGTGCGGCGGGGCGTGTCAACTTGTCTGTGTAAGCGGGGTGGTCACAGGTAGGGGTTGATCCGGTCGGGGTAGGCCGCGGCGAGCTGGGCGAGGGCCTGCTTCCAGTTCGTGACGGCCTGACCTTCGACGAGCCG